>NZ_JAFCXG010000001.1:300000-541358 GCF_049898185.1 Acinetobacter sp. 40AMC3-4 | reverse complement strand
CAGGCATTTAGTTGAAAATATGTTTTGTAGATTAAAGCAATTTAGAGGAATAGCTACTCGATATGACAAGCTCAAAAGAAATTATCAAAGTTCTGTTGCTTTAGCCTGTATATTTTTATGGCTACCTTTATAGGGTTAATTATGAACAGTAAATGTCAACAGACCCTAGAGAAAATACTTGAAAATTACATGGTTTAAGCTGGATTTTTAAGCAATTCCAGAATTGCTTCTACCACCTGCGGATGCAGTAAATAGCCGGTAATGTCATGCGGGCGGTGAATATGGGTACGAATGCCGTGGTTAATAATGGCGGGTTGAAACTGAAATGGCGGTTGTGTAAGAGGAAAGGCGGTAAGAAAATCATCAGTTGAATAGAAATTTATCCAGTCGCCTGTAATTGCAGCAGGTCGGACAATGGGTTGCGGTAAATGTGACTGGATCACCTGGAAGGCTAATGGCGATCCGAGGGTAATAAAACGCTGTACATTCAGTCCAGGATGCTGAATAAGATAATTATAGGCAATCACACTGCCCAGAGAATGAGCAATCACAATACAAGGTTTGCGACCATTCAATTGCCGGGCAATCCGTTCATGAACTTCCTTTATGAAACTAGGATTGTCGAGATACAGATAGGTTTCAATCAAAAATTTCTGAAGCAGGCTACGATGCAGACTGGGAAAATAATTAAGCAATAATACAAAGTCTCGCAGTGCAACATTTTTGCTTAGCGTGGTAATAAATTTGAATTTCTGTTTGAAATCCATCGGGTCATTCAGGTTAAGCTGGGGAAGATCGGAAATTACGGGCTTGCGCCAGCCAGGACGTGGAACTGGTGCAGGAAGCTGAGGCTGAACAGGTTGGCGGAAACGAAAGCTGGGCCATTGCTGTGGCATCAAGGTGCCAGCATTCAGGATGTTGCGAACGTTATAGTGTGAAAGCAAGTCCCCATAAAATGGAATGTGAATGTGACGTCTTAAATAACTGAATCTGGCATCATGACGGTGTTTGCGAATGCCTTTTTGAAGTATATGTAGCCAGCGCTGGCGAATTGATGCAGCACTATGATGTTGCTGGTTCATTCCATGAATAAAAATAACTTTCATCGATACCTCACGGAGGTCGATCTATATATTCACAGTATAGAGAAAATTGCGGCAAGCCAAGCTGCACTTTTTGTGGCGTTAATGTGTAAATTATCTTTGATAAAACAATCATTAGCAGACATCTGTATATTTATAAAAAAGGCAGAAAAAGCAGTAAATTGGTAGGTCTGGATGAAAGATTTTATTGAATAGAAAAAGAATATGAATGGAGCTGTAAAAGTTGAATTTAGAGTTTGGCGTGAGTTTTATAGTAATTCCAGGAGCACTTTAATGACGTTCGGATGCTGAATATAACCATCAATATCATGCGGATGATAGATGGAGGTATGAATCTCCTGATTAATAATCGCTGGCTGAAACTGGAAGGGTGGTTCTGATAATGGAAAGGCAGTCAGAAAGTCATCGTTACAATAGAAATTTATCCAGTCACTTGAAAGTGCAGCAGGTCGTACAATCGGGTGCGGCAGATGAGCCTGGATGACCCGAAATGCCAACGGTGATCCGAGAGTAATAAAACGCCTGATATTCAGCTCCGGATGCTGGATCAAATAATTATAGGCAATCACGCTGCCGAGTGAGTGAGCCACCAGAATCTGTGGTCTGCTGCTATAGAGTTGATTGTGAATGCGGCGGTGAACTTCCTGCATAAAATGCGGGTTGGCCAAATAAAGATAAGTTTCCAGCAAAACTTATGCAAAAAGCTAGCATGTAAGCTGGGAAAATAATTGATGAGTACCGCAAAATCCCGCAAGGCAATATCTTTGCTTAATGCTGTGATGAACTTCAGTTTCTGATTGAAATTTAGGGCATCATCAAGATTTAACTGCGGGACGTCACAAATTTGATAGGTGCACTGGTCTGATGGCGGTGCCAGTTGCAGCTGTGCGGGATGTAAAAAAGGGAAATGCGGCCACTGTTGCGGCATCAGGGTGCTGGCATTCAAGACGTTATGAAAATGATGCCGAGAAAGTAAATCGCCATAAAAAGGGATACGGATATGCCGTTTTAAATAAGTAAACCGAGCTTGCTGTTGTGGGTTTTTCCGAAGGCCTGTTTTGAAGAGATGCAGCCAATGTTGACGTAATGAAGTAGCCGTATACTGTTGCTTGTTCATGCCGTGAATAAACACAATTTTCATCGACGCACCCTTAAGGCTGCCCACTATGGTTATAGTATAGATAAAAAAAGAGCGGCCGGAGCCGCTCTTTTAAAACTGATGATTAAGACTTGTTGTGATAAAAAGCATAATAACTTGCATAACACGCTGCAATAAATAACAGACAGCCTACGAAGCTGATACGCATTGATGGATCAAAGACCATACTGATACAGGTAATAAAACAGAACACAAAGCCCAGGATTGGTACAATCGGGAACAATGGTGCAGCAAAGCCCAGTTCTTTGGCCGTATGACCCTGTTTATACCATTGACGACGGAAGTTGAACTGGCTTAAGCAAATACTCATCCAGACCACCACCATGGTAAACGCTGCAACGCCCAGCAAGTTGGTAAAGATCGTCTCTGGCGCAAACTGTTCAGACAATAAACCTGGCAATGCACCTAGCATAGTCACCATGACTGCAATATACGGTACACCGCGAGCATTCAGTCTTGAGAATACGGCAGGCAACTGTTTGCTGTATGACAATGACCACATCATACGAGAAGCAGCAAATAAGCCCGAGTTGGCGGCAGACAACAATGCAGTGATAATTACAAAGCGAATGATGTCTTCAGCATATGGGATACCAATGTGCTGGAATACTGTTACGAATGGACTGCTACTCACGCCTTCAGCGGCCAAGCCTGCTTCCTGATGCGGAAGTAAGGCTGTTACCACGATAATGGTACCTACAAAGAAAATTAATAAGCGGAAAATCGCAGTATTAATTGCTTTAGGAACATTTTTCGCAGGATCTTCAGTTTCACCGGCAGCCACACCAATCAGCTCGGTACCAGAGAAGGCAAAGTTCACAATCAGCATCGTAGCAAAAATCGGGAATAGACCTTCAGGGAACCAGCCTTGTGCAGTTAGATTGGTAAATAAAGGCGCAGCTTCATAGCCTTGATAGCCCAGAACACCAAAGATGGCCAATAGACCTAAAAGAATAAAAGCAACAACCGTGACCACTTTTACCAGTGCCAGCCAGAATTCGGATTCGGCAAACCAGCGGGTCGAAATCATATTGAGACTAAATACGAATACACCAAAGATAATGGTCCATAACCACATGGAAATATCCGGGAACCATTCCTGCATCAGCAAGGCCGCTGCAGTAAATTCAGTTCCGAGAGTGACCGACCACGTCAGCCAGTATAACCAGGTGATGGTATAGCCTGTGCCTGGTCCAATATAACGTTTGGCATAAGCACCAAATGAACCAGATTCTGGCATATGAACGGCAAGTTCGCCCAAACATAGCATTACCATGTACGCGATAATACCGCCCAGGAGATAAGCGAGAATGGCACCTACAGGCCCCGTTTGTGCAATGACTTCACCCGACCCTAAGAATAGGCCTGTTCCGATTGCGCCACCAAGCGAAATCATGACCAGATGTCGAGTACTCATAGCGCGTTTTAAAGGCGCAGAATTGCCCTGATGCGTAGCATCATTCGGAGATGAGTGCATAGGAAATAAGAAATACTTCAAAGGAATGAAGCGAGCTATTGTAGTGAAAAACTACAAATCTGCAATCGAATAATGGTAATTTCGAATAAGGTCTGATCGTATGAGATCAATAGATGGCGTCCCTACGGGGATTCGAACCCCGGTTACCGCCGTGAAAGGGCGATGTCCTAGGCCTCTAGACGATAGGGACGTTGCGAGGTGATGCGTATATTAAGGATTAAGCCGGGGTTTGTCAAAAGGGTTTTTGCTAAAATTCATTTAACAGTTTAAACATTAGGCAAAACAAAAACTTTATTTTATTAAGATGTTATTTTCTGAACAGATTTCAGGACTATAAAAAATAAATATTTGAAAAGATCACTAAAACTTAGTGATCTGGAGTTTGATATTGCTCAGGCTGAGAGTTTTCAGTTGGCGTTGACACTGTTTCAGTCTCCGCAGTGTGGTTATCATCACGGTTGACGATATAGAGATATAGTGCGGATGGGGCTAAAATCAGTAAAACCAGTAAGATCTTTTTTAACATGATACAAAGGCAAAATATGAAATCGCATTAATTATAGCCTAAGCAAATTAAAAAGAGCAGCAGCATGTACCTATTCAGGCTCTAGAATTTAAAAGTAACATCCGCAATAAATTGGCGGCCGATTTCAGTCATCACACGTGGTCTATCATTTGAGGTCGAGCCTGTTGTATAGGTATTCACGCGGTTGGTTACATTGTTAATGGTTAAACCAAAAATTGCCCTTAAATCTTTTGAAATTTCCCAATCATAGGTGGTGCGCATATCCCATTTAAATTTGGGTTTAATTTCAGAGGCTAAATAGGTGTCAAGCAGTTCACCTTTATACTCGACTTTGTCATTTTTATTGGAGACTACAGCCATATCATCGTAACTGTTTTTATAGCTAAAGAAGTTTGAAATACGTACAGGCAGTGTATCGAATGTAATATCCCAGTTTACTCGTGCGGTCCATGGTTGGTTAAAGTTTGGGGCAGGGCGGTCTGACCAACGGATAATTTGACCATCATAAGAGACCCATTCATCTTGAGTGGCTTGATCATAGGCTGAAGTGTAATCTACATAACTGCGGAAGACTTCACTGTATCAAATCCCAAGGCAAATAAATGTTGGCTATCCCCCAGTGCGATCGGTTGACGATTTTTAAGTGTTAAGGTGTAGATGTCAGCTTTGCCACTTCCATCATTGTTATATTCGTAGAAGAATTTTGATCCATCTAAAGGAGTAACTTTAGTTTTTGATATTTCATCCTGATATTTACGATTGACCCATTTTAGCCCTAGATCCCAATTCTGGATTTGTGTATTCAGGCCTAAAACAGTCTCGTCACTGAAAGGGGTATTGAGCGCTGAACTACGCGCACCGCTGGATAGTGCAGTTTGTGTTTCTACCCAAGTCGCATGTGGGTTTTCACGTGACAGTTTGTAGAGCAAATCATTTTGAATTTCATTCAGCTCTGTACCTAAAGTTTGCTGACCATAGTAGCGATTCCACCCAGCGGATAAATGCAATTGATCATTACTAAAGGGTTTGTAAGAGAGACGACTGCGAGGGGAAATATTGATATTACTACTCAAAGAGTCATAATCAGCATGAACACCAAGGCGTGTTGAAAATTGATCATTCCACTGAATATTATCTTCAATAAATATATTTAGGCGATCTTGCTGAGCTTTGATATCACCAGCTTTGTACAGAGTCCCACCAGCGATATATTGTCCATTCCAACCATTTATAGTTAGTTTCTCATCACAATATGGGTCACTTTGAAGGCAGGTAGTATCTTTGCCAAGTTCTTTTAAGTTGATCTTTGTCGCGAGTAAAACATCCTCGACTCGTTTCCACGCAACATTAGCATGGCTATAACCCGTACCTATAGTCATGTTGTGTTGGGATTGACCAAGTTCAAAAGGGTCTATATTCGCTTGTAGGTCATAGGAAAGGACGTCTTGGCGTTGTTCAATCTCTCCCATGATGGCGCCCTCTCGAACTACATCGGTATTATTCCAATCTTTACTTCCTTTGGCGTAGTACCAATGCATACTGTAGTTATTGTCAGCAACACGTTGTGTCGCCGAGTTTTGGAAATTAAGTTTGTGTACGAGAGTACCTAAGTTGAAGCGATGTTCAAGTTCCGAGAACAGAGTAAGTGTTTCGGTTTCAGTAGTACTACCTGAATCACGATTGCTGTCCACATAACTTAAGCTATCGAGCAAACCATAATCGAAACCAAACTTCGCTTTGGTTGAGGCGTTTGGTGTATAAAATAATGTTGCACCAAGATTTGAGATATGTCGTTCTTGATCAATTGTTTTAGGTGTTTCAAAACCACTTTTGACTGGGATGATAGACTCTCGTTGAGAAGCATAAGCATTAAAGCTCCAATCATTCGAGAGCTTCCCATAAATATTGGTGCTTAGACCTTGTTTGGTATATTCCTTTTGGTAGTCATCTGTGGGCTCTTCAAATTTACTTTCTTCTAAAGGTGAAATTGAGTTGTAGCGAGCCCAATCGATTTCAGTGTAATCGTAAGTGATAGAACCGTGAATTTTACCTATCTCTGTTTGCGGTGCACATGTTTTAGCATTTACAACCCCACCTGTGAATTGACCATAAGCGGCAGACACATTGCTATCTAATACTTCAAGCTCACAAAGTAGGTCAGTGTTCACTGCCATAGCTTGTGCGCCAGTCCCAATATCTTGAAATGTATTTATGTTTGAATTTGCTGGATTAATAAGTAGGTTGTTGGAAACACCATTCACAATGAAATTGTTTTGGAAGGTTTGTGCACCATTAATTGAGATTTCGGCAGGTTTAATTTCACCTTGAGAACCTGCTGCAAGTTGTGACTGACTAAACTGCACATTCGGATTCACTTTTAAAAAATCGGTAATGTTCTTTGAGCTATTTGGCGTACTTTCTAAATCTTCTTTTGAATAAACTGTTTTTCCCACTTCATTTGCTTGCTGAGCTTCGATAATAATCGTGCTGAACTTAACCGTAGCTTCCTTGAGGATGGATTCTTGATAATTTGATTCTTCTGCAAAACTAGATGTTGATAAAGCTGTTAGAACCGCAATAGAAAGTGGGGAATAAGCAAAACGCATGAGAAGGGTTAAATCTGCGAAAGATAATGGAAGTGATTATCATTAAATTAGAGTAGGTAATCAATAGTAATGAGAATTATTTTCATTAATTAATTGATAAAAGTGTAGGACTTGAGCAGCTTAAGATGCTGATTAAAGAAATATAAAGAAGAGAAAAAATAGATGGCGTCCCTACGGGGATTCGAACCCCGGTTACCGCCGTGAAAGGGCGATGTCCTAGGCCTCTAGACGATAGGGACGTTTAGAAGATGGCGGTATCTTATTGATCCGCCACCAGAGTGTCAAGCAGGTGAGGTGCGAGTTTGTTTAAAATATAGCAAAACAGTTCAGCGGTCTTCTGCGTATCATATAATGCAGAATGGGCTTCTTTACCATCAAACTCGATTCCAGCTTGGATACAGGACTTCGCCAGTACAGTCTGACCAAACATCACCGCACTTAAAGTCACTGTATCGAAGACAGAAAAACTATGAAACGGGTTTTGGTTTTTGGTCCCGGTACGGGCAATCGCGGCCTGAAGAAAACCTAAATCGAAATGTGCATTGTGTCCGACTAAAACTGCATGGGTACAATTTTGCTGGCGACGCACTTCATTCACCGATTTAAAAATGCGCTTGAGTGCAGTTTTCTCATCTTCGGCCATGGCGATTCGCATTGGATTAGAAGGATCGATCCCAATAAACTCCAGCGAACGTCGGTCGAGGTTTGCCCCTTCGAAAGGATTGATATGTGCATGGTAAGCTTGACCCGGCACAAATTGACCCTCCTCATTATAAACAATCGGAATGGCCGCAATTTCCAGCAATGCATCAGTCTGCGCATTAAAACCTGCAGTCTCGACATCGACAACTACAGGTAAGAATCCACGAAAACGTTGACCAATGATTGGGAGCGTTTCATTTGTCACACTTTTCTCCATTGAATGGTTTTACCAGCATACAGTGGGATAATCTGTTCACCATCCAGATAGTCTAAACTTTCAGGGATTACTTGATCTTCTTTAACCAGGGTAATGGTATTGGTATTACGTGGCAGGCCATAGAAGTCTGCACCAAAATGGCTGGCAAAACCTTCCAGGCGTTCAATTTTACCCACCTGATCAAATGCCTGAGCATACAGCTCAATGGCAGTCGGCGCACTATAACATCCTGCACAGCCACACGCATTTTCTTTTGCATTTTTTGAATGTGGTGCGCTGTCGGTGCCTAGGAAAAATTTAGGATTACCGCTGGTTGCGACTTCCAGCAAAGTTTGCTGATGCGTTTGACGTTTTAAAATCGGCAAGCAGTAGAAATGCGGCTTGATCCCACCAACCAGCATGTCATTGCGGTTAAACAATAAATGTTGCGGCGTAATGGTTGCAGCGACATTACGGTCTTGCTCAAGTACAAAGTTTGCTGCTTCGCTGGTGGTGATGTGTTCGAGCACCAGTTTCAGCTTGGGAAATTGTCTGAGTAAGGGAGCCAGCACTTCATCCAGGAAACGCTTTTCACGGTCAAAAATATCGACATGATTATGCGTCACTTCACCATGTAGCAATAAAGGCACTTGGTGTTCTTCAAGCTGTTCAATTACGCCGTAGACTTTGCTCATATCGCTCACACCACTATCGGAGTTGGTGGTCGCACCCGCAGGATAGAGCTTGATGGCATTGACATGCGCAGATTCTTTGATCTTTTTAACTTCGCTTGCCGGGGTGTTGTCAGTGAAATACAGCACCATACGCGGGTCGAAATTTACCCCTTCAGGCACATGTGCCATGATACGTTCACGGTAGGCATTGGCTTCTTCGACAGTTTTAACGGGTGGCACCAGATTTGGCATGCAAATGGCGCGAGAAAACTGCTTGGCTAAATCGGGAACGGTACGTTGAAGTGCTAAACCATCACGCAGGTGAACGTGCCAATCATCTGGCTGGAGAATCGTAATCGTATTCAAGGCAAATTCAGTCGAACAAATAAAACAAATGATAATCCATCTATAGTAAAAATGGTAACGAGAAAGCGCTACAAAATAAGGGATATGTATAAATTAATTTTAAAAAGTATGTTATTTTAAAATTAATAAAAAAATTACATAAATACTTGGCAATGGAATACAAGTACAATCTAGCGAAATTGCAAGATGATAAAGAAGACATAGAACAACTGATTACACGGCAAAGCCAGCGTGTAGGCCCGGTCTTCCCTCAAAATCTGGAACAAGAATTCTGGACCAAAAATCTGGAACGCGCCCGCAAACATGTCGAAAAATATGTGTGGGCTGGAGTACTAGCCTATTTCCTTTTTTTGGTGGTGATGATTCCTACAGATTACTGGAGCATCAGCAAAGAATATTTCGTACATGATTTTGTCCTGTGTATGCTGGGCCTGCTCAATGGTGGCATGTCATTAATCATTTTTTATATATTCTCCTGTTTACCCAAGATCAAGCGCTTTTTTCCGCAGGCTTCGATGCTGTTGGTGTTCTGGATACAGGTGTCAATTTCATGCATTACCATGTCGATTAAAACTGATGCCTTGCAGTATCAGTCCATGGCCATAGTCACGATCGTGTATATCCTGGGTTATATTCTGACCGGTATTAGACCGATTCAGATGCTGGTCACCGGATTACTCGCTGCGGCAACTACTATTCTTGTATTGTTTAGCCTTTCAGTTGAATTTAATCCTATGGTTTTTGGCCGGATTTTAATTGGAAGTTGCTTGCTGGGTTATGTGATTAGCCATATGATTTTTGCCCGTGAACGTGTGATATTTCTCTATAGCATTCGCGCCAGAATCAGTGAGCAGATCCAGCGTATCCATACCAACGAATTATTACATTTGAGTCAGTACGATGAGCTGACCAAGATTTCCAATCGACGGACTTTTGATGAGACGCTGCAAGTCCATTTCGAACGTGCACATCGTGAAGAAACGGCATTGGCAATTCTGTTTATCGATGTAGATTTCTTTAAAAATTACAACGATTTTTATGGGCATCAGAAAGGTGATGACGTCATTTCGACTATTGCCAAAACCATCAAAAATGCGATCCGTCATATGGACTTTGTCGCACGTTATGGTGGGGAGGAGTTTGTAGTGCTCTTGCCAGAAACAGATGCACATGGTGCTTATGCAGTGGCTTCAAATATTTTTAAGGCGATTGACCGTCTGGAAATTCCACATGAAAAATCCTCGGTTGCGAAATATATCACCATCAGTTTAGGCATTACCGTCTATCGTGGTGAAGATGATATTGATAAAGACGCCTTATTGGGAATCGCGGATCAGGCGCTATACCGCGCCAAACAGCTTGGACGCAATCAGATTTATTATCAGTCCATTCGTTCAGTGAATTCAGATATTGCAAATGGCTAGATATTTTTAAAATGAATAGAACAATCATCAATAAAAAACCGCTCATCAGGAGCGGTTTTTTATGCAACTTAAATGACTAAAACTTAGTTTTTGTCTTTCAGTTGTGGCACTGCAGATGCTGAACCAACTGCGAGTAAACCAGTCTCTGTATAGATGCCCAGTTTAGCACGAGTATCCGTGATGTCGAGGTTACGCATGGTCAACTGACCGATACGATCCATCGGCGAGAACATAGAATCACCTTTCTCCATAGTCAAACGCTCAGCTTCATAAGTGAGGTTCGGAGATTCAGTATTCATAATGGTGTAGTCATTACCACGACGCAGTTCGATCGTTACAGTACCGGTAACTGCTTTAGCGACCCAACGCTGTGCAGTTTCACGTAGCATAAGCGCTTGAGAATCGAACCAGCGACCTTGGTACAGCAAACGACCTAAACGTAAACCGTTAATGCGGTATTGTTCAATCGTATCTTCGTTATGAATACCCGTTACCAGACGCTCATAAGCAATGTGAAGCAGCGCCATACCCGGAGCTTCATAGATACCGCGAGATTTCGCTTCGATGATCCGGTTTTCGATTTGATCCGACATACCTAGACCGTGACGGCCACCGATGCGGTTCGCTTCAAGAATGAACTCAACTGGATCTTCAATGCGTTGACTGTTGATAGCAACCGGGAAGCCTTCTTCAAAAGTAATCGATACTTCTTCAGCTTTTACTTCTACGTCATCTTTCCAGAACGCAACGCCCATGATTGGCTCAACGATTTTGATACCTGCATTCAGGTATTCAAGATCTTTAGCTTCGTGTGTCGCACCCAGCATGTTTGAGTCAGTTGAATAGGCTTTTTCTTTTGACATTTTATAGTCAAAACCATTGTCGATCAGGAACTGTGACATTTCTGCACGGCCGCCCAGCTCGTCAATGAAAGTTTGGTCTAACCAAGGCTTGTAGATTTTAAGCGCAGGATTGGTCAACAAGCCATAACGGTAGAAACGTTCAATGTCGTTGCCTTTATAAGTCGAACCGTCACCCCAGATGTTAACATCATCTTCTTTCATGGCAGTTACCAGCATGGTGCCAGTTACTGCACGACCCAATGGCGTCGTGTTGAAATAAGGCATACCACCTGTAGAAATATGGAACGCGCCACATTGAATTGCAGCAATACCTTCTAATGCAAGCTGTAAACGGCAGTCGATTAAACGTGCTTTTACTGCGCCATAAGCTTCAGCTTTTTTTGGAATCGCATCGTAATCGTCTTCGTCTGGCTGACCCAAGTTAGCTGTGTAAGCATAAGGTTCAGCGCCTTTTTGTTTCATCCACAAAAGAGCAGCAGAAGTATCTAGACCACCAGAGAAGGCAATACCAACTTTTTTACCTACTGGGACATTCTGCAAGATAGTTGCATTATCAGACATTGTTCATCCTAATGATATGAAATAGGCACGCCAGAATTGGTGGCCTGAAAAAATACATATTGCATCAATTGTATCATTAATTTATTTAGGTTTGCTTTAGAAAAGAAAAACTCGTTTTAAAATCTCTATTCAATAGGCTTAAATAATCATAAATCGCACGATTTTCACCAGAATCCTGCTGAAAACGGAAGAAATTGGTTATATTCAGCCGAATAAAGTTAAAAATCAGATAAAACAGGAATAAAAGCATGGCGACTCGCATCCCACCTTTACCTAATTTAAATCTTAAAGCTAAGAATGAAACGCTGGCACTGTTACATGGGATTTATGCCGGCCTGATTGGTTTTAGTACAGTGCTGTTTTTATATCTTGAATATCAGCAATCTAGTATTTCCATGCTGAGTTTAGCTGTGGTGCTGCTGCTTTTAGGCTTGCTGATGTTTTTTAATATACAGGCCAGTATCAAGGTGAAGCAGGGCAATGGTTCAGGACAAACTTTATCCAGAATAATGGCCATCCTGATGTTGCTGAGTTTTCCAATTGGTACAGTATTGGGCGCGATTGCATTATGGAAATCCACTGCACGGCAATGGCAGAGCTAATTCGTGATGTATAGAAAGAACTGTTTCGAAGATTGATATTTGTGCCTGAAAATGCTGAACTCCGGGTCATAAAAAGCCTCTGAAAATCAGTTAAAGTAAGGGAATGACTTGCTCAGCCAAATATAATCAGGGATTTGTTATGACCACGACGCGCTATGCCAACATTTTAAAGCCACTGCATTTGGGTTTTACCACCATTAAAAATCGGGTGGTGATGGGGTCGATGCATACTGGTCTGGAAGACCGCTTCTATAATTATCCTAAACTAGCTGCGTATTTTGGTGAACGAGCAAAGGGTGGCGTAGGTCTGCTGATTACGGGTGGTATATCGCCAAACCGTCAAGGCTGGTTATTGCCGGCAGGCGGCACCATGAATACCTTGGGCGATATTGCACCACATCGATTAGTCACCCATGCAGTTCATAAACATGGTGCCAAAATCCTTTTGCAGATTCTGCATGCCGGACGTTATGGCTATCAGCCTTTTGTGGTCTCGGCCAGTCCAATCAAATCGCCGATTTCTCCTTTTAAACCGCGTGAAATGTCAGATAAGCAGATTTTGAATACGATTCAGGATTATGTAAAAACTGCTAGCATTGCTAAAAAGGCCGGCTATGATGGCGTGGAAATCATGGGTTCTGAAGGTTATTTGCTAAATCAGTTTTTAAGCCGTCATGTCAATCAGCGTACCGACCGTTGGGGAGGTCCGATCGAAAACCGGATGCGTTTCGCTGTAGAAATCGTCAAAGCCATTCGTGAAGAAATTGGCAAAAAATTTATTATCTGTTTCCGTTTGTCGCTTCTCGATTTGGTGCATGATGGCAATACCATGCAGGAAGTCATTACCGTAGCTAAAGCTTTGGAAAAGGCTGGAATTACTTTGCTCAATACCGGGATTGGCTGGCATGAAGCACGTATTCCAACCATTGTGACTTCTGTACCGCGTGCTGCTTTTGTCGATTACACGGCTGAAGTTAAGAAACATGTTTCGGTGCCGGTGATTGCATCCAACCGGATCAATATGCCAGACACTGCCGAAGCAATTCTGGCTTCTGGTCAGGCAGATATGGTGCAGATGGCACGTCCACTTTTGGCAGATGCGTTCTGGGTCAATAAAACTGCAACCAATCGTGTTGATGAAATCAATACCTGTATTGCCTGTAATCAGGCTTGTCTGGATCATACCTTTAAAAACCAGCGCGCAACCTGTCTGGTCAATCCGCGTGCCGCTTATGAAACCGAACTGGTCTATGTCAAAACCAAAAAACCAAAAAGTATTGCAGTGATCGGTGGGGGTGTCGCAGGTTTGTCGGCTGCTACTGTCGCAGCCAGTCGCGGGCATGATGTGACGCTGTTTGAGGCCAGTCATGAAGTAGGCGGACAGTTCAACCTGGCTAAAGTCATTCCGGGGAAAGAGGAGTTTCACGAAACGATTCGTTATTTTAAAGTGCAGCTAGAAAAAACTGGAGTTGATCTGCGTCTCAATACCCGAGTCAACCGCGAGCAGTTGGAGCGTGAGGGTTTTGATGAGGTGATTGTGGCTACAGGGGTTGTGCCGCGTGCCTTGAATATCGAAGGCAGTCAGGCACCACAAGTATTATCTTATGCAGAAGTGCTACGTGGCGCACCTGTCGGTGATCGTGTTGCGGTCATTGGCGCAGGCGGGATCGGTTTTGATGTGTCCGAGTTTTTATTAAAGCCACCGCATCAAATACAGCCGCAACCTGTGGATGAGTGGAAGCGTGAATGGGGTGTAGATTCTCATCCAGATTATGTGACTGAAGGCGGGTTACAGCGTGCTGAAGTCGAACCACCAGTACGGGAAATTTATTTATTACAACGTAAAAAAACACCACTTGGCGCAGGACTGGGCAAGACTTCAGGCTGGGTACATCGTGCCCAGTTAAAAAAACATGCTGTGCGGATGTTGCGCGGCGTGCAATATAAATCTGTCACGGATGAAGGTTTATGGATTGAGGTGGATGGTCATGCTCAATTATTGCGTGTGGATACCATTGTGGTATGTGCAGGTCAGGAATCGGTAAAAGACCTGATGCCGAGTGCTGGGGAAAATACCTTGGCGCAGTATCATATTATTGGCGGTGCAAAACTGGCTGCTGAACTCGATGCCAAGCGCGCCATTCGTGAGGGAGCGGAATTAGCAGCAAAACTGTAAGGATTTGATGAAACTATATGCAGTTGATTGCATTCACTGTAATTTTCACTTGTCAGCCGGACAAAAGCTCCGTATTATTGCGCCCATGGAAGCGTGGCAGAGCGGTTTAATGCACCGGTCTTGAAAACCGACGAGGGTGTGAGTCCTCCGTGAGTTCGAATCTCACCGCTTCCGCCAAATTTTAAAAACCCCAGTCGAAAGATTGGGGTTTTTTATTTCTATGATTTTAATAAAACGATTTAAAATAAGCTGATAGCGAACAAAGTCAAAATTTTAAAATTCCATAATTAATAAATATTCTTTAATTGCCTACTTCAATTTTGATTAATGCCAACGCAATTCTTTCCACATGTTGGTAAGCTGGCTGTTCCAGTTCTTCACCAAAAATATCCGGGTCAATTTCTTCATATGACCAGATTATATTTTGATGCTGTTTCATCAAATCTTTAAGATGCTGCAAAAATAGATTGCCATGCTCAGTCACGGTCACTCCAGTATATAGGAATAAACGTCCACCAGAATTCAGTCGCTGTAGACCTTCTTTTATAATCCTGAATGATAAATCACAGCCATCCAGTTTATTACCACCATGACGATATTGACGTTGTTCCGGATCAATCAAATACGGCGGATTGGCAAAAATCAGATCAAACTGGCCTTCAAGATAGGAAAATAAATTACTCTGCACCGGATGAATATGGTTTAAGCCGGCAAAACTGATATTAATCTGGCTATAGAGCAAGGCTTTGGGATTCAGGTCTGCAACCATAATTTCACTCACATCTGGAAAATGTCTGGCAATGCTGATCGCGGCTGCTGAAGTGCCACAACACATTTCCACGACCCGTTTGAAAGGGTGAGTCTGAGCAGCTAGATATTGCTTGAGATGATAGATAAAGCGATACGTATCGGGACCGAAAAATACCGCATCTTGCTGAGTGGTTGGAAAAGCTGAATGAATAAAGAGTTCGCCATCGAGTGAAGAAACCCGAACCTGACTCAAGTATTGATCTTCCTGAACCTGTAGAAGCTGATGTTCTTGCAATAATGTAAAAAGGGCAGAATCAAGATCAGTTTTTTTAAAGTTTAGATTCCAGCCAAAGATATCCTGATGGGTTCTGTGCTTATAAATTTCATTCTTTTTTCGATTCAGAATTCGCTGGTGGGAAAGCGGTGTAATGGTCGTAAACTGATAATCTTGTTGTTTTAAAAAGGCTAATAAATAAAGCAAAGCTTGCTGCGGGCTGCTTTGAATCTCTAAAATTTGGTTCATACGGATATGCTCTTCTATTTATTTAACCTACATGAAAAGATTAATTCACTTTATGCCTGCAAAAGACAATATCAAACCAGTCGTGAATGATCAAAGCTATACAGCACTGGATTCCATGGAAAGGGATCAGTTTATATTCACCTAAATAATGCATTGCTTAGGTAAAAATGTGATGAGAATTGGTTGGATTTGTATAGGTCGTAGGCATAATTTTATTGGTTAAGCAGCCTTATTATGATTTTGCGAACTATTATTTTTTATTCATGATTATACGTATAAAAAATGGCTATCAATCACTGGGATCAATAGCCATTAGAGCTGAGAGCTTTAAAAGCTTAGTTGGGTACTTCCGGCAAATCAAACCAGATCACTTGCGCATCTTCGCTTGCTTTAATTTCTGTATCATCTAGAAAAGCAATTGCGCCGCCAGCTTCAACTGTATGTTCAGCGATCTGGACAGTGCCAGAAACAACATGTACATAATTAATATGCTGGGTCGCTTTCACTTCCAGACTTTGGCCTTGCTGAATCACCGCAGTTTTGACTTCGGCATTCTGACGAATATGCATCGGTACATTGTCATTCGGACCACAAATCAAATGCCACTGGTTCGGTTGCTCATGCGGGTCAAGACGGATTTGCTGATAGTTCGGCTTGGCATTACGTTCATTTGGAATAATCCAGATTTGCAGTAAATGGACCTGTTCGTCGCCTTGGTTCATTTCACTGTGCCGCACACCTGTTCCTGCACTCATCAGTTGCCATTCACCCGCAGCGATTCCGCCATGATTGCCCATGCTGTCCTGATGGGTAATGGTTCCTTTCAGCACACAGGTCAGGATTTCCATATTGTCATGTGGATGCGTTCCAAAACCCTGATGTCCATCAATCAGGTCATCATTAATGACACGTAAAGCGCTGACACCCATATACTTTGGGTTATACCAGTTACCAAATGAGAAACTGTGTTTAGACTCCAGCCAGCCCATTTTTACATGACCACGATTTTCGCTAGGATGTAGAAAAGCATTCATGATTTTATCTCGACATTATTTTTAACTTGAGATCATCATACTGTCGTTTTATAACTGAAAAAATCTCAAATAGGCGACAGATCATTGCATTTTTGCAACGACAGAGCTGAAAGTAAACATAAGGAATAAAAAAGCCCGCTCAAAAGCAGGCTATTTTTATTCAAATCGGCAGACCGATCATCATTCTAAGAAACGAACCGTTACCCCAGATTTGACTTTACGGCCAAGATCATTGGCATCCCAGTTAGTCAAACGAATACAACCATGTGACGCTGTTTTCGAAATGGTAGACGGGTTTGGTGTTCCGTGAATACCAAATGATTTCTTGCTTAAACCAATCCAGATATTCCCGACAGGACCGTTAGGACCCGGTGGTAAAGATAGTGGTTTTAAGTTTTTACCTTGTACAAAGTTAGACGGTGAATAGCTGTACCAAGGGTTTGGTGCGACACCTGTTACTTTATAGGTTCCGGTTGGAGATGGTGTATCCGCACTACCAATGGTGGCAGGGAATGACGCGATCATTTGATTTTTACTGTTAAATAAGTACAGTTGTTTCGCGCCTTTATGTGCAACAATCAAGTGAATACCTTCAGGCAAGTCATTACGTACATTACTGACCAGTAATTTTTCACCAACTTTATTAAAGTTGGCATTTGGATTGAGTTTCTTTAAGAAATTCTCATCCATATGGAATTTTTCACTCAACATTTCACTGACACGTGTGTAGTACAAGCCTTTCATTTTCGCCTGTAACGCATAATCTGAAGGAATAGACTTGGCAAATGGGCCTGCCAGATCTTTTTCAGTAATGGTGTATTCAACAAAGGCTGGCTTAGAACCCTGACGTGCCACCAGTTTATCCCAGGTTTCCTGAGTCAAAACACCTGTCGGTTTAATGCCATTCATTTGCTGGAAAGATGCAATGGCTTTTAGTGTATTTTTACCGCTGGTTCCGTCAATCGCACCTGGTGATGCATGGGCATTATTCAGCATGACATGCGCACGTGCGTAAACTGGGAATTGACCTGCACCGATATTTTCATACCATTGGGCATTGTTTAAACCGTCTAAAGTCCAAGAAGCTTTGGTCACCGCAGAGTTAGTCGGTGCTTTGGTATTTGGTGCTGCGCCAACAGAGGCAGTCTGATCTTCGGTATCCTGTAGCTCATTCAGCGCTTCAGATGCCTGTTTTAAGTCTTGTTGTTCTTGGGCAGTAATTTGCGCTTCTGCAGGTGCTGCTTGGGCCGCTGAAGCTTCAGTTGCTAATGGATCAATCGGATCTTGCACTGCAACATTAGTCACCACTTGGGGTTTTAATGGTTGTTCAGCAGTAGACGCGGCAAAAACTTGACCTGCGAAAATGCAACCTAGACTCACAGCGAGCATTGTGCGAACGAACATGTAACTCAACCTTAAGAATTATTTCTTTAACTATGTGAAAAAACACTATAAGTATTACAGAAAAAATGTGGAGATGCAGTAGTTGTTTTGTGTAAATCACTAGGTTGCCGATCAATCCGATCGGTTTTTAAAGTTGCCAGAAGTTATTAAAACTGCGGCCTTTTTGCTATGATGTTGGCAATGTCAAAGAAAGATGGGAATGTGAATGACGACCTTAAAAAATGATCGTTTTCTGCGCGCATTGTTGCGTGAGCCTGTAGATGCTACGCCAGTATGGATGATGCGTCAGGCTGGCCGTTATTTGCCTGAGTACCGCGAAACGCGTACCAAGGCAGGAGATTTCCTTTCGCTTTGCAAGAATACTGAACTGGCCTGTGAAGTAACTTTGCAGCCTTTACGCCGTTATGATCTTGATGCCGCGATTTTATTCTCGGATATCTTGACGGTTCCGGATGCTTTGGGACTGGGGCTGTATTTTGAAGCCGGTGAAGGCCCGAAATTTCACAAGACCATCCGTACCGAACAGGATGTCGCCAATCTGCCTGCATTTAATGCCAAGTCGGATCTGGATTATGTGATGAATGCCGTTTCGACCATTCGTTCAGCCTTGGGCGGTCAGGTTCCTCTGATTGGTTTCTCGGGCAGTCCATGGACTCTGGCAACGTATATGGTCGAAGGCGGTTCAAGCAAGGATTTCCGTTTTACCAAACAGATGATGTATGCGCAGCCTGAAGTTTTGCATGCTTTACTGGATCGTCTGGCTGATGCAGTGACTGAATATTTGAATGCGCAGATCGATGCGGGTGCACAAGCGGTACAGATCTTTGATAGTTGGGGTGGGGCATTAGCACATCGTGAATATATCGAGTTCTCGCTGAACTATATGCAGAAGATTGTCGCTGGTTTGCAACGTGAGAAAGACGGCCGCAAGATTCCGGTAATTCTGTTTACCAAAGGTGGCGGTCAATGGTTGGAACCGATGATTACGACAGGCGCAGATGCATTTGGTCTGGACTGGACCACGCCATTGAATGTCGCTCGTCAAACGGTTGCTGGTCGTGCAGCACTTCAGGGTAACCTGGATCCTGCAACTTTATATGGTTCATCAGACACCATCATTAAAGCGACAAAAGCCATGCTGGATGATGCCTATGCCAATGGCGAGAAAACCGGTTATGTTGCCAATTTAGGTCATGGTATTACCCAGTGGGTTGATCCGGCGAATCCAAAAGCATTTATTGATACCGTACATGAGTATAGTGCCAAATATCTTTAGGATGTAAACCTTGATCGATCTATTCAAATCAGGGTTTGAATTTACTTATAAGGCAGCTTCGGCTGCCTTATTTGGGATTTTACTCCTGCTCGCTTTTGCACTGACTGCTTCTATGGGCAGCGATCTCTTCTTTGGTTTTTACCGGTATGACTATCTGCTTTTTTTTGCTTTGCTGATTCAGGTGATATTGCTCTATACCAAACTGGAATCCTGGGCTGAAGCCAAAGTGATTGCGTTATTTCATCTCATGGCCATGGTGATGGAAATCTTCCTGACCCATCCGGCAATTGCTTCCTGGCATTACCCTCAACCCGCAATATTTAAAATCCTGACCGTGCCTTTATTTGCCGGTTTTATGTATTCTGCGGTCGGCAGTTTTTTTGCGCGCTCTTTACGTCTATATCAGGTTTCATTTGAAAAATTGCCGCGTTTTAGCCATATGCTGACATTGGCTGTCTTGTCTTATATCAACTTTATGAGCAAGTTTTTTATTCCCGATTATCGGGTGATTTTATTTGTCTGGAGCGTGCTGATGTTCTGGAAAACCAGAATTCGCTTTCAGCTGAATCGGCATACTTTTCAGTTGCCGATGTTACCCGTACTGCTGATTCTGGCGTTTATTATCTGGATTGCCGAGAACATCAGTACCTTTTACCAGATCTGGCTCTATCCAAGCCAGATTGAGCAATGGCATATGGTGGGATGGGGCAAACTGGGCTCCTGGTATTTGTTGTTATTGCTGAGTCTGGTGTTAGTACTGAAAATCTTGGGACAGCGTAATTCACAAGGCGATTGGGCGCTCAAGGAACAGTAAAATCAATCAGGTTATGTTTATGTAAAGCATACATTTTTTCAATTGCGCCAAACTTGACTTGTCGCTACTCTGCTGAGTATGTAATTTAAATTACATTATTAGAGTAATAACAAAGATTGCATGAGAATAATTGGAGAATAACTATGTTGAAAAAAATTATGCTGGCGGCGGTATTGGCGACTGGTTCAAGCATGGCGATGGCTGACCGAGATGTCGGTTGTGGTATCGGAAGCCAGGTGTGGGCGGGTCAGTCTGGTATTATTCCTAAACTCTTTGCAGGTACGACCAACGTTCTGTTCACGAATCAGTGGCTCGGGATCACTTTTGGTACTTTAGGTTGTAGCCAGGGCGGTACCGTAACCGCTCAAGTGGTGACCTTTACCAATGAAAACGCTGAAACATTGGCGCGTGATATGGCAGTTGGAGAGGGTGAAAGCCTGAATGTTCTGGCTGAACTTTTGAATATTAAATCTGAAGATAAAGCTCGTTTCTTTAGCGTTTCCAAGCAGAATTTCTCTGAAATTTATTCCGAAGAAAACCAGAATACATTACAAGTTTTAAGCACCTTACAAACTGTGATGGCCAAAGATGAAGTATTGAAATCCTACATCTGATCCGCACCCTAAAAACCCTGCTGTTCTGGCAGGGTTTTCTTATGACTAAAAGAAATTGATGAGAATAAGTTAACTGAATGAAATATGCGTTCTTCATGTTGGGCCTGACATTCAGCCCTTTAAGTTTTTCTAGCGAAATTAATCCAGACATCCAGCATTATATCGCTCAGGCCGAAACTCAGCGTCTGGATCAGAGCACTACCTGGCAACGTCTCATGTATGCCAATCCCCAAGGTCATAGCGAGGTTAACTATTCGGGCTATTTCCTGGCAGAGCAGGGAAAAACTGATCTAAAAAAAGAAATGCAGCATAACATTCAGGCTTTATTCCTGAGCACAGAGCCGAATCAGTCCGTCCGCTGTAAGTTTCCTGCACGCAGCAGCTGGTTAATGCAGCAATTGAATATTTCCGAGCAACAATTGCCTGCGGTCAGTTGCCCGGATTTGGATAAATGGATTGGCGAGGTCAAGCCTTATCAGGCAACCCTGATCTATGCCACGGATTTTATGGGTAATCCCAGCTCGATGTTTGGTCATACCTTGTTGCGTCTGGACCCTAAAGACCAGCAACAACTCAATCTGATTTCTTATGCGGTCAACTATGCTGCGACGGTCGATGGCAATGACAACTGGTCCTTTGCCTGGAAAGGGCTGACTGGACAATATCCGGGTGAATATTCACTGATGCCGTATTACCGCAAGGTCAAAGAGTATGGTGACTTCGAAAGCCGGGACTTATGGGAATATGAATTAAACTTAAGCCCGCAAGAAACCAGATTTCTGGTACAGCATCTCTGGGAAATGCAAAATGTAAGTTTCCCTTATTATTTTATCAGTGATAATTGCGCTTATCGCTTACTGGGACTGTTTGATCTGGTACGTCCCGAGCTGAATCTACAAAAACAGTTTAATTCGACTGCGATTCCGATTGAAACACTGAAAGTCGTAGAACAACAGGGCTTGATCAAACAGAAAGTTTACCGTCCAGCGCTTGAAACTCAATTGCTGGCTCAGTCCAGACAGCATGGTAAAGCACTGGCAAAAACTGCACATCAGCTGGCTTATGCAGAAACAGGTGTAATGTCTTCCATTTTGCAAACTTATCCGGCAGAAGATCAGGCCAAAATTTTGGAAATGGCCTATGATCATTTATATCTGGACTTTCTTCGACAAAAAGTTGATGAATCTTTTGCTCAGCCACGTTTCCGCAAGTTATTAGGCTTAAGAAGTCAGCTGGATATCGAGAAACAGCGTAAAGCGCCTGAACGTCCAAAAATAGATCCGGTACAAAGCCATCATGCACGGAATATCAGTCTTCAGGCCGGACAGGTTCAGGGAGAATCCTTTGTCCAGCTTGGACATCGGCAGGCTTATCATGATCTCATCGACCCGCAAGGCGGTTTTCGAACCGGCACACAATTGCTGTTTCTAGATGGGGCTTTGCAATATCGTGACAGTGAGCTCAAGCTGGAACATCTGGATCTATTTACTGTCAATTCCTATAACCCGGTCAATCCGTTTAATACGCCGTTATCCTGGGGTTTTAATCTGGGCTGGCAACAGGAGGCACTGGATGCGCATGGCCAGTTTAGTGAAGATGAGCAGCATGGCGTCGCCAGCTTAAAAACTCAGGGCGGTTATAGCTGGGCAAATGCCAGCCGTGAACATCTATGTTATGCACAAATGCAAACTCAGCTACAGGCAGGCAAGGCACTTGATCAAGGCTGGCGCGTAGGTGCAGGCCCTACTGTGGGGTGCCAGAATATCTGGAGCGATCAGATCAACAGTCTGGTGCAGGTGGAACTGCCTTATTGGGAGGATTCGCATCGCTGGCAGCTGAAACTGAATACTGAACTCCAATATGCATTCAATCCACAACATGCACTTCGGCTGTCTTGGGAATATCAGCAACAGCAGTCCAAAGACTGGGATCAATGGAGTCTTGGTTTGATCCGGTATTTTTAAGATTGAGTTAAAACTGATCAGCACTATTCATAAAGTGCTGTGGTATCCATGAGGCTACTGTTCGGTTTTCCCTTGTATAAAAAGATTGGCTGGGTTTGGTACAAATAATCTGATCGATATTTTAGGAAAAATACCTGATATTTGTTATATTTGTCACATAATTTGAGTAAAAATAGCAAGGTTTTGGGGAACAGACAGTATGAATAATGAATGCATGGCAAGACTGGCCGAGCAATGGGAACAGATCTGTCAAAATTATTCATCTGATGACTTATTGCATGCCTTTCACTTTATTCAAGATCATTCCCTGATTCTGGTGGAAGAATTCTATAAAAACATGCTCATTGAAAAGGAATCTGCAGAATTCTTTTCTGATGACTTGATTCAACAGCGCTTGCGCGACACTTTAAATGCCTGGCTACTTGAAAGCTTTAGTGTGGGAATTAATAAACGCTATGCCGATGCCGTGCAGAAACAGGCGATGGTGGGGCATGTGCATGCGCGTGTCGGAATTCCATCCTGGCTGATCATGCGCGGTGTACGTGAAATTGAGCGTAAAATGTTTGAACTGCTGGATGAGAATCCTCACCACAGTATGTTGACTACCTGCAGTTATATTGTCCAGATCATGGGATTTGCCACAGAAGTCATGTGCCGATCTTATGAAGCTAAGACAGCCATGAATCAGGAAATTAAACACAGTTATCGTGTTTTTTCAGCGATGCAGGATGTGGCCGTACAAAAAGATAAACAGCGTAGCTCATTACTGGACTGGGAAAATGAACTCATGTTCAAAGTCTTTTCTGAGCATGAGAAATTGAATCATCCGATGTTGTCCAAGTCTGAGTTCGGTTTATGGTTTATCCATAAAGCCTCTTATGCTTTTACCGGTTCTGATCAGGTCGATTTAATCATTGAACGAATTTATCAAGTCGATGAACTTAATCAGGATATTATGGACTGTACGGACAAAAACAATATGCTGGGACTGATCCAGCAGATCCGTGACTTGAACCGCGAAATTCAGTTGTTGGTAGATCAGTTATTTCAGGTGGCCGAATATATTGAATCCGGTAATGATTCATTGACCCAGTTATTGAATCGTCGTTATTTGAATACGATTATTTCACGTGAAATCACTTTTTCCCGTAAGAATCATACGCCTTTGTCTTTACTTGCCATTGATGCTGATTATTTCAAAAGTATTAATGACAAATTCGGACATGCAGCAGGTGATCTGGCCTTGAAATTTCTGGCCGAAGCATTGCAAAAATACAGTCAGGGCAGTGATTATGCTTTCCGGGTCGGCGGTGAAGAGTTTTTGCTATTACTGGTGGATACTGATGAGAAACGTGCCCTGAATATTGCCGAAAGTATTCGTAAATATATTGAAAATGGCATGATTAATTCGGCACAAGGCCAGCAGTTTAAATTTACGGTCAGTATTGGTTGTGTGCTTTATGATGGACATCCGGATTATCAGCGCTTCCTGAATGCGGCAGATTCTGCCTTGTATATGGCGAAGAACAACGGGCGTAACAGAGTTTATATGGCTCATCAGTCCTTGAACCCTGTCGCACAGCCACTCTCAGTTTAAATGAAAGGTTTTTAGCCAGTTGCAGACTGCTGCTCTATAAATTCCTGAAATTTCTGTTTTTGCTGGAGATATTCGGGATGATTTTTAGCTTCCTCCCATTTCTGTTTAAAGATTTTGGCAGCAGCGGCTTTAACCGGATCTTCATGATTACGTGGCAGCTCGGAACGGCCATGCGCACCACTCAAGCCTTTTTTATCCCCCGGAACCGGGCCATCGTATTTTTTGCCACCTTTATGATTGGCATAACGTCGGGCACGGGTGAAACCCATCTGTAAAAACTTGCGTGCCATGTCCGCACCGATAAAATCTTCTTGTTTTAAATAGTCCAAAAAAAGCTGATAGATTTTCTCACTGCTAGCTTGTGCTTTTTCTTCATCTGCAAAGCGCCAGTGTGGCAGGATTTCTGATTTATAAGGCTCAACCAATAATACACCTTGTTCACCACGGCCAATCCGGTAGAGCTCCGGTCGTTTGCGGAAATTAACCTTTGCAAAGTCCAGAGAATAATCAAAACTATTCGAAACTACACGTGACGGACGTTTTGGTGGAGCTATTTTGGCAGATGGCTTCATATTCGGCCTTTTCTGAAATTTAAAATTATTCGATATTTCAGCTAATACAAATTATAAAAACGAAAGGACAAGATACAGAAAAGCCCCTGTCTTCTAGAGCTAGGGGCTTTTCATTTTACTTCGATTTTTTCGAACTGGTCTTCGAGGTTTTAGCCTTGGTTGACTTGCTCTTAGAGGAGCTGCTCGACTGCTTTTTAGCAGGTGCCGATTTTTTTGAAGAAGACTTTTTCACTTTAGTGTCGTCTTTACTCTTGTTGCTGCTTTTTGCTTTAGCCGGTTTTTTCGCGGAAGAAGTCTTTTGGTCTTTCGCTTTATCACTGGCTTTTGAGCTCGAATTTTTCTTTGCCTTCACTTTTTCATCTTTGCTGGCATTGTCTTTTTTAGAAGATGCCGCTTTAGATTTACTGCTCGCCGCTTTTTTGGTAACTTTGCGATCACTGTCTTTATCACTGCTTTTATTCGACTTTTTCAGTTTCTCATCTTGAGTCTTTTTAGCAGTTTTTGCTGATTTTTTGCTGTCTTTCGCCTGGTTATTTTTGCTATTCGCCATGGTTACTTTCCTTATCATTAAAAATCAATCAGAAAGATATAAAGCGCTTTGCTGTATATCAACTTCAAATTACTTTAATGGGAGAGCGGCAGGATTAAAACTTTATCGTGTATCCAAGTGTATGCTTGTTGCAAACACAAGCAAGAATTGTTTGAGTTCTAGACTGAAACATAGCAAGTTTTGGGACAGGTCTTTAAACCCTGTTACCAGGTGTTATTTATAGCAAGTGAGCTTTTGAATTAAGTATTGATATCCTCTTCCTTCAAAAGCAAAAAACCCCGAATGATCGAGGCTTTGAGTAACTTATTTTTAAGCTTTAATAATTAATAGCTTTCTGGAACCGCACTTAAAAATTCACGACGTGTTTCTTTGTCGGTTTTAAAATCACCAATAAATGATACCGTACGTGTGGTTGATTCCTGCTTGCCTACACCGCGCATCATCATGCACATGTGCGCAGAATCAATCATTACTGCAACACCGCGTGCTTTGGTGACTTCAGCCACTGCTTCTGCAATTTGCTGAGTCAGATTTTCCTGAATCTGCAAACGGCGTGCAAACATTTCAGTAATACGGGCAAATTTAGACAGGCCTAAAACATGACCTTCTGGCAAATAGGCGATATGTACGCGGCCATAAAATGGCAATAAGTGATGCTCACATAGCGAATAAAATTCGATGTTTTTGACCAGTACCATTTCACGGTTATCGGAAGGGAAGACCGCCTTGTTGGTCACTTCTTCAAGTGTCTGGCTATAACCCGAGGTTAAATATGAAAATGCTTTCGCAGCGCGCACAGGCGTATCTTTGAGACCAGGGCGATTTAGATCTTCGCCAACGGCAGTAAGAATGTTTGCGTAGGATTGCTGCATAGTCATATGACGTATTCACTTAAACTGAGAATGAACAAGGACGGCATTGTAGCAGAAAACTTTTACAATGCCTTGTTTTGAGGCTAAAACCGTTTACTGTTTGAACTTTGGATTCTTTTCTGCACGTTTGAGCAGAACCAATACCGCACCGGTACCGCCTTGCTTTTCAGGTGCACTGACAAATGCCAAAACATCGCGATGCTGGCGCAGCCAGCCGTTGACATAGGTTTTTAAAATCGCTTCCGGGCCTTTGCCATGTACGATTTTAATCACGTTCTGGTTTTCATCTTTGGCGATCTGGATAATCTGCAGCACGGCTTGACGCGCTTCTTCCACGGTACAGCCATGCAGATCCACAGCTTCAAACCAGCGCAAGTTACCGGCTTTCAAGTCTTCAAACACTTTATGCTGCAAGGTGGCGATGCGATAGCTCAAGTTGGCCTGACTGCCGACAGGATTGAGCATGGCCTGAGTATCTGATAAAGCCATTGCCTCTGTTTCCAGCGGGCCAGTAGCCGCTGCACGCTTTGCCAAGATTTGTGCATCCGGCTTTTTCTTGCGTGGTTTGTCCAGTTGAACCGTATTTCCCGATTCAATTTTTTGTACGCCCTGCATTTGCTTGCGGAATAATTCCAGTTCTTCTAACGCTTCTTGCTCGACAGTCTTTTCAACAGGTGCAGCAACGACCGCAGGCGTTTGCGGTTGTGTAATTTGCTTCTTAAAAGATTTCAGCAGATTGTACTGATCTTTAGATAATGAAGAATCGTGTTTACTCATAATGTAAAAACAAGGGAGATGCGGAATTTACAAGAATTATAGTCTGAAAATAGACAAAGGAGAACTGAATTGCGTTCATGACATTGCTGAGGATTTTAAATACGCTCGAGAATCTATGATCTACTTTTCAATATTGAAAATAAAAAAGCCCAATCCTGAGATTGGGCTTTTTTAATGCTTAGGTGAGCATTTACATTTTAAACCGCTTCAGGCTCACCAAACAGATCGCGGAAAGCATGATCCGGACGTGGTTGTTTCATGAAGCTTTCGCCGACCAGAAAGGCGTGAATATCATTTTTCTGCATCATCGCAATATCCGCAGGTGTGGCAATACCACTTTCAGTCACCAGCAGGCGTGAAGGGTCCAGTAATTTTTTCAAACGTAATGATGTGTTTAAATCCACATCAAAGGTTTTTAAATTACGGTTATTTACACCGAGCAGACAACGATCAGAAAGTTTTAAAGCACGGGATAGTTCTTCTTCATCGTGAACTTCAACCAGTACATCCAGATGATGTTCAAATGCAGTTTTAGACATTTCTTCTAACTGCTGATCAGACAGGCAAGCCACAATTAGCAAGATACAGTCTGCATGCAGAGCACGTGCTTCGATAACTCCATAAGGATCGATCAGAAAGTCTTTGCGCAGTGCAGGCAGGTCGCAATGTGAACGGGCAATCTGAATGTTGTCATCGTGACCCTGGAAAAAGTCTACATCGGTCAGCACCGATAAACAGGCTGCACCTGCCTCCTGATACTGTGCTGCAATTTCCGCAGGGTTAAAGTTCTCGCGAATAATGCCCTTAGATGGCGAAGCTTTCTTAATTTCAGCAATGACGCCCGGACGTTTCGAGAGTAAAGACTGGGCAAAACCACGCACAGGTGATGCACCTTGTGCCAGTTCTTCCAGATCTTTATAACTTTTCTGCTTTAAACGTAGGGCAAATTCTTCTTTTTTGCGGTCAACAATTTTACCTAAAATTGTGTTTGCGATATCCACCATGATCAAAATCCCTGACCGAATTAAGCTTCGTAATGTTTAATGGTTTTGGTAAATTCAGACAGCACACTCATTTTTTCAAGTGCCTGACCGCCGTAGATAATGTCATGTGCCAGTGCAACACCTTGCTTATAGCTGCTGGTTAAACCGGAGACATAAATACCTGCGCCGGCATTCAGCGCGATCATGTTCGCTGCTTTATCACCGATGTCTGATTTCTTCTTGCCCAGCGCATCTTTGATCAAAGCCAGACTTTGCGCAGAGTCTTCCACAATCAGTCCGGTCAGGGTTTGCGACTCAATATCGACCGATTCAGGAATAATGTCCCATTCCGTGACTTCGCCATTTTTCAGTTCAGCGACATGAGTTGAAGAGGCTATACTGATTTCATCCAGACCATCACGTGAATGCACTACCATCACATGTTCAGCACCGAGCTGTTTCATGACTTCGGCAATAGGACGACAGAGTTCATTAGAGAATACGCCAATGACTAAACGATTTACTCCAGCCGGATTCGTAAGCGGACCAAGTAAATTGAAAATGCTGCGAATCCCTAGTTCTTTACGTGGACCGATTGCATATTTCATGGCTTGATGATGATTCGGTGCAAACAGGAAACCGACACCAACGTCACGGATACAGCGTTCAGTCTGCTGCATATTCAGGTCCAGATTAATCCCGGCCTGTTCCAACAAATCTGACGAACCTGATTTGGTCGAAACGCCGCGGTTACCATGTTTGGCTATAGTTGCACCGGCTGCTGCGATCACGAATGCAGAGGCAGTAGAAACGTTAAACAGGTTTTGACCGTCACCGCCTGTGCCGACGATATCGACCAGATAAGGAATGTCACTGACATCAATTTTAGTGGCAAGTTCACGCATGACACGTGCAGCTGCGGTAATCTCATCAATGCTTTCGCCTTTAAGACGTAAGCCCATCAGCAGGGCACCAATCTGGGCATCGGTCGCTTCGCCTGACATGATGGCACGCATCACGTCTTGCATTTGATCCTGAGTCAGGTGAATGTTTTTAGTAATATTGCTTAAAGCTTGTTGAATATTCATAAGGTGTTCTTAGGCATAAATTTCGAGAAAGTTTTTAAAGATTTGATGACCATGCTGGCTCAGAATCGATTCGGGATGGAACTGCACGCCTTCGACCGGCAATGTCTTATGTTTCACACCCATAATTTCTTCCATAGAGCCGTCAGCTTCATTGGTCCAGCAGGTCACTTCCAGACATTCGGGCAAGGTGGCTTGATCAATCACCAGTGAATGATAGCGCGTTGCAGGAAATGGAGAAGGGAGATTGCTGAAAATCCCGGTATCACTGTGGTACATATCAGACAGACGGCCATGCATGACACGTTTGGCACGCACGATATCACCGCCAAATGCCTGCCCAATACTTTGATGACCAAGACAAACGCCCAGTAAAGGAATTTTGCCAGCAAAATGCTGAATGGCAGGAATAGAAATTCCTGCCTCACTTGGCGAGCACGGGCCGGGGCCAATCACTAAATACTTAGGTTGCCATCGCTCTATATCTTCCAATGTCACGGCATCATTACGGACTACTTTTACTTCTTGATTCAGTTCGCCAAAATATTGGACGATGTTATAAGTAAAGGAGTCATAGTTGTCGATCATTAAAAGCATGAGCTTAACCTATTGAAATTAATGCACTTAACTGTGCTAATGTTGTCCAGATCGTACTTTATTTATACGTGTTGCAAGCACTTGCCTGACACAACTAAATCATTGATTTCATTGTGTGAAAATAAAGCACGCTTCATCATAGCAAAAAATAGCCCCATTCGGCGCAACAATTTCGATCAATTTATTGGCTTTAAAAACCTATAGAAAATTAAATAAAATTTTAATCATGATTTAAAGTAATAGGCTTACTCAGAGAAAGTTTTAAACGAATATTTTTTAGAGTAAAACTTAAAAATGAAAAAATGAGATCAAAGAGAGGTAAAATGCTTGATGAAAAAAACATCACTTGAATAATTAAGCTTTATATAAACTTTTCTATTGAAAGTAGATTTAAAGAAAATGCCTCATAATAGGCATACAATCCCAAATGAATCGCAAAATTTTCTTTACTGATATCTACCAAAAAACGCTCAATTTTTAGCCAAAAACAAGTAAAAACATAACAAAAGTAAGAAAAAGCAGCATATTTGCTATAAAAAGCTATGTTTCTCATACATCTTTATAGATACATGCACTATTTAGGTGCGCTAAAAAATAAAGCTGAAATAAAATAAATGAAGAATGCTTGAATATGGTGCATTTAGTTTTGCAGCTAGTATAATAGCCGCAAAGTATTTTTGTCACTTCATGATTTCTTATAAAGATTTCAAGATTTTATCTATACTTTTAAAAGTTGGTACGGTAATTGCTTAATAACTATCAACTGCTAACACGCACTTCACGGGTGCAACAAAAACATCGGAGCAAAATGAGCATGGCGAACAAGGTCCTTCAACTCATACAAGAAAGTGGCGCAAAATGGGTCGATTTTCGCTTTACTGATACCAAGGGTAAAGAACAACACGTCACTTACCCAGCAGACAGTATTGATGAAGATACATTTGAAGACGGCAAAATGTTTGACGGTTCTTCAATTGCAGGTTGGAAAGGCATCGAAGCATCGGACATGATTTTACGTCCGGATGCGGCAACAGGTTTTATCGACCCGTTCTTTGCAGAGCCAACAGTTGTTGTAACTTGTGACGTAATCGAGCCATCAACTGGTCAAGGTTATGATCGTGACCCACGTTCGATTGCGCGCCGTGCAGAAGAATATTTGAAATCTACCGGTATCGGTGACACTGCATTCTTTGGTCCAGAACCAGAATTCTTCGTATTTGACGAAGTAAAATGGGAAATCGACATGTCTGGCGCGCGCCATACATTGATCGCTGAAGAAGCTGCTTGGTCAACTAACAAAGACTACGAAGGCGGTAACTCTGGTCACCGTCCACGCGTAAAAGGCGGTTACTTCCCAGTTCCTCCTGTAGATTCTTCACATGACATGCGTGCAGACATGTGTGCGCGTATCGAAGACATCATGGGTCCAGGTCGTGTAGAAGTACATCACCACGAAGTTGCTTCTTGCCAGTTAGAAATTGGTGTGAGCTTCAACACTATGGTGCGTAAAGCAGACGAAGTTCAACAGTTCAAATATGCGGTTTGGAACGTTGCGCATCAATATGCAAAAACAGCAACCTTTATGCCTAAACCAATGGTGGGTGATAACGGTTCTGGTATGCACGTGCATATGTCGATCTCTAAAGACGGCAAAAACCTGTTTGCTGGTGATGAATATGCAGGCCTTTCAGAAATGGCGTTGTACTTCATCGGTGGTGTAATTAAACATGCTCGTTCTTTGAATGCGATCACCAACCCTTCTACAAACTCGTATAAGCGTTTGGTTCCACATTTCGAAGCACCGATTATGCTTGCTTACTCAGCGCGTAACCGTTCTGCATCTATCCGTATTCCTTACGTGTCTAGCCCGAAAGGCAAGCGTATTGAAGCGCGTTTCCCAGATCCAATGATGAACCCGTACCTAGGTTTCGCGGCATTGTTGATGGCTGGTCTTGACGGTATTCAAAACAAGATCCACCCGGGTGAAGCTGCTGACAAGAACTTGTACGATCTTCCTCCTGAAGAAGAAGCGAAAATCCCTACAGTGGCGCATAGCCTGGATATGGCGCTTGAAGCACTTCAAGCGGATCATGATTACCTGTTAAAAGGTGGCGTGTTCACGAAAGAAATGCTTGATGCTTATATCGAGCTTAAAACTGAAGAAGTTCGTCGTCTAAACACGACTACTCACCCAGTTGAATTTGATATGTACTACAGCTTGTAATTCATCACGAATTAAAGCGAAGAAAACCCGCGCATGTCGCGGGTTTTTTTGTATCATCTATTTATAATTTTAAATGATTGATGGGCTTAAATGGCACAACGTAAAAAGCACACCAGCTTTTATCCATGGATTGATCCAAAAGATCATAACAAAGGTTTTAAGTTGAACTTCTCTGAAGTGACTTATCTTGAAGTGGGGCGGACCCCCGAGGGTTATAAGCAGGCTCAATTTGTGGCGCTGAAAAATCCTGAAATAGCGCTGGATTATGCTTATCCAGAATCATTTTATTTGAGTGCTGAAGGTTTTATTTTAATTAAAACCCCACAAGGCAAATATGAAATCATTGCAAAAACAGATAACTGTTAACAATGAATAGTCGTTCTAGAAATCAAAATCAGCGTGTGTTGCTGTCAACTCTGCCTGCTGAGTTAAAACCGTGGCTGTATGCATCGGGTTCACTCACGCAACAACTGACCGATTTGGCGCAAGGACAATTCCATGTCGAGCCAATTCAAGAGCATTTTCAGCGTTTAAGCTTTGCCAATGCCAAATGGATGCAGATGTCACATCAGCATACTTCCTGGGTGCGTGAAAGTTATCTCTACGGCTCGGAACAGTCTCCTTGGGTGAAAGCCAAAAGCATCTTTCCGATTTTAAGCCTGCAAAAAAAAGCCCGAATTTTTCAGCATATTGGCACCAAACCGATTGGCTGGTTTCTGTTTCAGCGCACTAATCCACTGTGCCAGCGCCGGGTGGTACTTTTAGATGAGGGCTGGACCCGTCAGAGCTGCTATACTTGGCACGGCTGTAAATTTATCGTACAAGAAACATTTTTACCGGCATTTGAACACTTTATACAAAATTCACGGGCTTGATTTTTATGGCAACCGCACAAGCAATCACCTGGCGTGAGCGTCTTAGCGCCTATTATTATCTTTGTCGTTTTGATAAACCGATTGGGACTGAACTGGTTTTTTGGCCTACCATGTGGGCGCTGTGGATTGCAGCTCAGGGCATGCCACGTATTGAAATTTTAATTCCCATGATTTTGGGTGTGATTTTTATGCGGGCGGCAGGTTGTGCCATTAATGATTTTGCTGACCGTAAAGTCGATGCACATGTGGAGCGTACTAAAAACCGTCCGCTAGCGACTGGGATTATCAGTGCCAAAGAAGCTGTGATGGTATTTCTGGTTTTGGTGTCTGCCAGTGCCTGCCTACTATTTTTTCTGCCAATCGAAACTTTTTACTGGTCATTTGGGGCTTTATTTTTAGCGTTTATTTATCCTTTTATGAAGCGCTATACCCATTTACCTCAAGTCTTTTTGGGTGCAGCATTTTCCTGGTCGATTCCGATGGCTTATACCGCAGTTGGACAAACGCCGGATTTAACCTGCTGGCTTCTATATTTTGGTAATCTGGCCTGGACCGTAGCCTATGATACCCAATATGCAATTGCAGATCGTGAATACGATTTAAAGATTGGGGTGAAATCAACCGCGATCTTATTTGGTCGATATGATATTCAGATCATTAGCGCTTTGCAGGCCATTAGTATTCTTTTGATTGCTGTAGCACTTTGGCTAGAAAATTTACTGATTCCATTTGGTTTGGCTGCATTAATTGTTGTCGCTCTCGATTTTATTTACCAATGGTTTAAAACTCGAGATAAAAATCCACATTTGTGTTTCTGGGCGTTTAGGCATAACCGCTGGATTGGATTCATAATCTTTTCTGGAATTTTTCTGGCTCTTTGGTACTAACCATCTATCGGCTAATAACAAAAGCGTCCTATAAGGATGCTTTTTTTTATGCTTAATTTTGAGTGATCTCGATAAAAAGAGATAGGGAATAACAATAAAAGGATAGAAATATGCAGAATGGTTATAAGAAATTAATGTTGGGCGTACTGTGTTCTTCAGTACTGTTTTTATCTGCGTGTGGCGATGATGATAACAATGATATCTTTGTCCCCCAGCCAAAGATTTTTTTGAGTGAACAAGCCTATACCAAGGATGTCATAACCCAAGCATCAAGTATTCGAGTTATGCGATATAACATGCCAAATGTGCAGGGAAATACAGCAGAAGCTACAGCATTGGTTATCTATCCTAGAACTCCACAACCGAGAGACGGTTGGCGTGTAGTGGTGTGGGAGCATGGAACTGTTGGGAGTGGTGATAGCTGTGCACCAAGTTCAAATATTCTTAATCCACGGTTTAAAATAATGGCCGAGAGTTTACTCGCCAAAGGTTATGTCATCGTTGCACCTGATTATGAGGGTTTAGGAACTCGAGGGATTCATCCTTATCTGCATTTAAAGAGTGCCGCACAATCTGCAATCTATGCAGTGAAAGGGTTTAAGCAGCAGCAAGGCGATAAATTTAATGGTGCATGGGTATCTGTGGGGCAATCACAGGGTGGACATGCATCTTTGGGTACAGCAGAGTTTGCAGGGAATGATCCAAATTATAAAGCAGCAGTTGCAGCAGCACCTGCATCTAGTTTGGGCTATATTATTGGTACAGTTGCACCGCAAGCTTTAAATAAATTGATTTTAGGTGAAGGTGCTGGTGCCGTTCAACCAGGAACTGCGAAAGCTGTTTATTCAGAACTTCTTGCCTATGCAGCCTATGTCGGTGTTGGAATAAAAGCCTATGAGCCAAATTTTGCTTATCAAGATATCTTTGAAAGCACATCTGAGCTGGTTGCAGAACGTGCTGAAGGTACTACTGGTGAAAATGGTCTGTGTTTAGAAAATTTAATGACAGCTTTTAGTACGGATATAGATCAATGGTTACAGCAAAATCCTGGGAAAACAGTGGTGGACTATCCAGGGCTGACTGATAATTTTGATCAAAATTTATCTGTGAAAAATTTCTTAAGGGATAATCAGCCTGCTACCAAAAAAATAAATGTACCGGTAATGATTATTCAGGGTAAAGAAGATATGGCAGTACCTTATGATGTTACAGATGCCTTGCAAAAGAATTTGGCGGCTTTGGGTACGGATGTGACTTTCCTAGGAGTTGATGGTGCATCACATACTCAAGCAATCGTTTTAAAAAATACAGAGCTTGTAGAATTCATTGAAGAAAATATGCCAGCGAAGTAAAAATAAAAGCGAAGATATTAAAAGGAGCTAGGGCTCCTTTTTTATTTTCGCATTTTCAAAATTTGAGCAAGAGCTTTAATTTGTTATAGTAGGGGTGAAAGTTAAATGATTGTCAAAGCAGGTTTGTTATGTCCGAGCAGCCACAGCCCCGCAGTATAAAAAAGCTATTGATCTTCGGTACGCTTGCACTTTGTATTCCGGTATTTTTAATTAGTATGGCATTTCTTGCAGTGAATAGTGATGCTAAAAATCAGGAAAAATACAAGCAGCAGCAGGCAGATATGATTGCACGTATTGAAGCACGAGAAGCTGCGGAAAAGCTCAAAGCAGAGCAGGATGCTAAGGCAAATTCAATACAAGCTGCGTCTGAAAGTAGTGCAACAGCACCTTAATCTATCTAAAATCCCTTTGCACTTGTCTAATACTGCAAATGTCTGTGTAGTAGATAATTGCTCATTTGTCGAAAACTATCTCACTCGATTGTAGATATTCGATATTTCTTGATGAAGTAATTTGCGCTTTTCAACAGAAAAATATAGCCACCCATCATCCGATCGGTGGCTATATTTAAATCATCTTAAAGCAATTCTTTACGCAATTGCTCAGGAGATTTAATTGAAAGTAGAGCAGGTGCTACATCTAATGCTGTTTTAGCACCATATTGCTGGGTTTGATTCAGACGGTAGCAGGCACGGGCATAAGCCACTAACACACTTGCGGTAAACTCAGGATTGCTATTCAGCTTTAAAGAAAACTCAATCACCTGTTTTTGTGCATCACTGGTATTACCACTACGGATGACAAAACCGCCATGTGGCATATCCTGATGATCTTTCAGTAAAGTTTCCTCACTGATAAAATTCACAGTCGTATTATAATCGGCAAAATAATCAGGCATGCTGACGATGGTTTGTTCAACTGTTGCTGCATCAGCTCCTTGTTCCAATACCACATAACAGTCACGATGATGTTTGTCTTTGGTGCTTAACTCAGGTCGTGCGCCACTGCGGACTTGTTCAATCGCGTCAGTAGATGGAATGGTGTATTGCACACCAGCTTTCACACCTGCTACACGGCGGATCGCGTCTGAATGTCCCTGGCTTAAGCCTTTACCCCAAAAAGTATAAGTTTCACCATCTGGTAATAACGCTTCACCAAATAAACGGTTAATCGAGAACATGCCAGGATCCCAGCCAATAGAAATCATGGCTGTTTTTTTGTTAGCAAGGGCAGGTGCATCGACTGCAGCATAGTATTCCGGAATACGTGCATGCGTATCAAAACTATCTACAGTATTGAATTTACTTGCAAAGATAGGCGCTTGTTGTGGCAAGTCATCTTTAGAGCCGCCACAAAGAATCAGCACATCAATTTTATCGCTAAAATCATTTAATAGTGCATCCATGCTATACACTTGAGTTTCTGCAAAGCAAGGAGAGACGCTGCTTGGTGAGCGGCGAGTAAAAATACCGACAAGCTGCATATCAGGATTTTTTTGGATGGCAGTTTCAACACCGCGGCCAAGATTACCGTAACCCGCGATACCAATACGAATAGAATTTTGCATAAATAAACGATCACTGAATAAAAAAACAACGCCAAAAATAAGCAAGGTGATGATGGCCGGAAATGGAACAGGCCGATCAGGTCATCTGACTTATATTTTGTTTTCGAAAGGATTATAGAGCGATAATTTAAACTTTATCACCCTAGTTCTGCAGAAAGGCAGGTTTAACTGAGAATGCTTGTGATGAGACGCTAAATTGGACGAGGATAGGTTAGTTTTGAAGCATGAAAAGCTGCCGAGAAATTAAAAGCGGAGCAGGAGGCTTTGATTAATCCAATTCAAGCTGCAGCGAGAAATATCGAAATTGCAGCTTAATTTATTTTAAATCCCTTTGCAGTTGTCTGATAGTTGGAATCTGAGTGTATCGAATCACGGTATAGCCTGCTGCAATCAGCATCGCATCACGTTCAGCATCTTCCTGCTCTTTGCCAATATGGCTCGGATCATCCAGTTCGACAATCGCCACTACATTATATTCACGATCAAGTACTACGAAGTCTGTAACTTTACGATTAAATTGATTACGCATTTTCATCTGATCGTGCGTGATCAAAGCGCTAAATGCGACTTGTGCAAGAATGTGATGATGGGGAAAGGCATCTTTCAGACGTGTAAACATCCTGCTTTCAAAAGCAGTAATGACGCGCTTTGGATAGAATTTCTTTTGACGGGTGAAGAGATGCGGCAAGAGCAGGCAAACTAATGCAAAAGTTGCCAGGCAGCCAATCACAAAAAATATAAACTGACTCAAATTAAACACAGATCACAAAAGGGGAGAATAAAAAAACCCACTTCGCAATGAGTGGGTTTCTTCAGAATCTTGGCTCTCCCACCTGGGCTCGAACCAGGGACCTGCGGATTAACAGTCCGTCGCTCTACCGACTGAGCTATGGGAGAATAGATTGGCTCTCCAACCTGGGCTCGAACCAGGGACCTGCGGATTAACAGTCCGTCGCTCTACCGACTGAGCTATTGGAGAATCTGACAGCGATTATAGAGAGATTTGAAAAGGGGTCAAGGCACTTTTAGAAAAAAGCAGCATAAATTGAATCAAGTGTTTTAAAAATAGTCGAAAAGGTTTGTAGTTCAAACTGTTATGTTTATGTAAACCGGCCCTAACAGCAAAATCGTGATCAGCCTTAATTTTGATAAGTGATCTGGAGCATAAGAAATGAGCGGTTGATCGCGCATATAAATCAATATGATCTCAATTTAAAAAATACAGCTATAAAAAAACCCACTTCGCAATGAGTGGGTTTCTTCAAAATTTTGGCTCTTCCACCTGGGCTCGAACCAGGGACCTGCGGATTAACAGTCCGTCGCTCTACCGACTGAGCTATGGAAGAATAGATGGCTCTCCAACCTGGGCTCGAACCAGGGACCTGCGGATTAACAGTCCGTCGCTCTACCGACTGAGCTATTGGAGAATCTGATCGGCATTTTAGGGATGAATAACCAGGTCGTCAATCAATTAATGTAAAGAAATGAATTGTTTGCTTCATAAATATTCATTTAGAGCCTAAAAATAAAAAAATCACCCGAAATGGGTGATTTTTTTAGCAAAGAAATAAAAAATTATTTCTCAACACCTGCAGGCTGACCTGCATATTTCGCATTTGCATAATCCCAGTTTACTAGGCTTTCTAGGAAAGTAGAGATGTACTTAGGACGAGCATTACGGAAATCGATGTAGTAAGCGTGTTCCCAAACGTCAATCGTCAACACTGCAATTTTACCGTGCGCCATTGGCGTATCAGCATTTGAAGTTTTCATGATAGAAAGCTGACCGTTTACTTCGTCAGCCACTAACCAAGCCCAACCTGAACCAAATTGAGTAGTTGCAGCAGCAGCAAATTCTTCAGCAAATTTTTCATAAGAACCGAATGCTTCGTCAATTTTCGCAGCCAAAGTACCAGTTGCTTTACCGCCACCGTTTTTAGCCATACAGTTCCAGTAGAACGTGTGGTTCCAAACTTGAGCCGCGTTATTGAAAACACCTGCTTTAGAAGCATCACCAGCAGTTGCTGTAATAATTTCTTCTAGAGTTTTGCCTTCAAGCTCAGTACCAGCGATCAGGTTATTCAGGTTAACCACATACGTATTGTGGTGTTTGTCGTGATGGTATTCTAAAGTTTCTTTGCTGATGTGTGGAGCAAGATCTTCGTAGCCATAAGGTAATGCTGGTAAAGTAATGGTTGTCATGTTTTCAATTCCTTGCATTTTGCTGGGTTTTAACAATAAGTGGCTTTATTGTAATAGATAATCGGGCAGAAATGGGCATCGTGTATAAATAACAATACAGAATAAAGCCTGAAAATATATGAATAAAGCCACTGATCATAACCGTCAGTCGAATTAAATCGGATTGTTTAATTCGAAATAATCATACTCAATATTAAACTGTTCTGAAATAGCCTTGGCCAGGCGTTGCACACCGTATTTTTCAGTCGCATGATGGCCACAGGCATAATAATGGACATTCAGTTCCTGAGCTTCATAAAAGGTGCGTTCGCTCACTTCACCTGAAATATAGGCATCACAATCTTGTAGTGCCGCTTTTTGAATATAATCCTGCGCACCGCCGGTACAGAAACCGACTTTATGGATTTGAGTTTTGTCTGCAGGCAGATGAATCGCATCAAAGCCCAGCTTTTCTGAAACATAATTTTTAAAATCTTCCGGACTCATTGGCTGTTTTAAATAGCCAATATTGCCAATCGGACGTTTTTCACTCGGATCAAGCTGTTCGATATTTTCGAGTTCTAATAAATCCGCAATGGCAGCATTATTTCCCAGAGTTGGATGACTGTCTAAAGGTAGGTGATAGCCAACCAGTGAAATATCATTTTGAATCAGGGTTTTAATGCGTTTACCACGCATTCCCGTAATCGGATAGGCTTCTCCTTTCCAGAAATAGCCATGATGAACCAGCAATAGATCAGCGCCTTGCTCAATTGCAGCTTCAATTGCACTCTGGGAGGCGGTCACGGCACAGAGGATTTTATTCACTTCGGATTTGCCTTCAATCTGCAAGCCATTCGGTGCATAGTCCTTAAATTCACGTGCTGCCAAAGTTTGGTCACACCATTGAATAATATCGTTCAAATTCGCCATAAAATTCCTGTAAGTTTAAAAACTTGCCCATATTTATCTATAGGTCTAATTGTAACTAAAGCTGCACAAATCTCTGTGGAATTTTTTGTGTTTAGTTATGTATTTCGCATTACAATAGGACACAAATTACTTAGTCATCAACGAATTAAAATATTTTAGAGGATAGCAACGTGCGCCGCACCTTTACATGGTTACCCTGGGTGTTACTGATTTTAGTCATTATCGGTTTTTTGGGGTGGCAACAACTACAAAAACCAAAGGCACCAGTTGCGCCAGATGGTGTCAAAATGCCTGCTGAAAAAGTAGAGCCGTTGATTGATACGTCGCGCTCAGGAGGCGTGGTCTCCTATAGTGCTGCTGTAAAAGTGGCAGCACCCGCTGTCGTGAATATTTTTACTACCCAAAAAGTCAAGCAACAGGCGCATCCTTTACTGACCGATCCGGTATTTCGTGAATTCTTTGGCGATCAGTTGCCTGACCAGTATGGACAAAGCCCGAATGAAAACAGTTTAGGTTCGGGTGTAATTGTACGTCCAGACGGTTATATCCTGACCAATAACCACGTGATTGCACAGGCCGATCAGATTGTAGTGGCTTTGCAGGATGGTCGTCGTGCTGAAGCCAAGGTGGTCGGAACTGATCCGGATACCGATCTGGCTGTGATCAAGATTGAACTGACGCAATTGCCAGTTTTGCCATTTAAACTCAGTGGCAATGAAGTCGGTGATGTGGTTCTGGCCATTGGTAATCCTTTTGGTGTTGGGCAAACCGTGACGCAGGGGATTATCTCAGCAACGGGCCGTTCAGACTTGGGTATTAATACCTATGAAGACTTTGTGCAGACCGATGCTGCAATTAACCCGGGTAACTCGGGCGGTGCACTTATTGATGTCGCCGGTAATTTAATTGGCGTCAATACCGCAATCTTCTCGCAGTCTGGTGGTTCACTGGGGATTGGTTTTGCCATTCCGGCCAAAATCTGTCAGCAGGTGATGAATGCCATTTTGAAAGATGGCCGTGTGGTTCGTGGCTGGTTAGGGATCAGCTTATTACCTGCAGAGCGTGATGATGTCCTGCAACCCAAAGAAAAAGGCGTAACGGTCGCAGAAGTGCTCCCAGATGGACCTGCTGCCAAAGCGGGAATCCAGCGTGGTGATAAAATTATGAAAGTAAATGAGGAAGAGATTAGTTCCGCCTCACATCTGATTAATTTTGTGGCTTTGCAAAAGCCAAACAGTACCATTCAGATTGAAATTGAGCGGGCAGGGAAAACCATGATGCTAAAAGTTGTGGTGACTGAACGTAAGGCACAAGACAGTGCTTCACAATATATTCCTCTACCAGGCCAGTAAGTTTGATCAAAAAAATCCCTCATCATGAGGGATTTTTTTATGCAATTATTTCAGCTTGTTCTGATACAAAAGTGAAATATTAAGCGCTTTATAAATCATTTAGCTTAATGAAATAACATCAAAAGAGAAAATAAAAATGACTTTTATGACGGCAGATCAGGCCAAAATTTTATCCAATGTTGCTAACCTGAATATTGAAATGTATAAGCCACGTCTGGCGCAACTGATTGAAGATAATGCCCGGCAAGGCAATACAGCGGTACTGACAGTTTTTCCTAAACATCTGCCTTTGGAAGATATTCGTGACTTGTCTGCGGAGTTAACAGATCTAGGCTATAACGTGCGCTTTGAGGTACAGGAATTTTATTACAGCTTTAATGTGTACTGGCTATAATTTTAACAATTGTTCAAAAATAGTCCTGTTCAGGCATGTATTTTGCTGCACTCATCTCATAGCGAAACTATGAGAATTTTATGTCTTTATTTATTCATCGTGCAGCACGGGCCGATGCGCCTTATGTAGTGCTTTCTTCTGGGCTAGGCGGACATGCCAGTTTCTGGAATCCACAAATTGAAGTTTTGCAGCAAGATTTTCATGTGGTGACTTATGATCAGGAAGGTTGCCATTCGGATTCTGGACTGTTGTCAATACCTTATTGCGTAGATCATATGGCCCGACAGATTCTGGATTTATTGATCAATCAGGATATCCGTGAATTTCATTTTATTGGTCATGCATTGGGTGGGCATATCGGCATGCAACTCGCAACCTATCAGGTTGATAAAGCGTTTAAGTTATTCAGCCTGACTATGTTGAATGCCTGGGGAGAACTGGATTCACATACCCAAAAATGTTTTCAGGCACGCACATCATTATTGTTGAATAGCGGAGCCGAGGCTTATGTGCGGGCACAAGCCTTATTTCTGTATCCTCCACACTGGATCTCGACACATCTTGACCCGTTAACAGAAGCAGAAAATAAACAGCTACTGGACTTTCCGCCAATTCAAAATGTCTTAGCTCGTATACAGGCAGTGCAGGCTTTTAAGCTAGAGGAGGCACATCAGCAGGCGCTCAAAGATGTTCTTGTACATCTGATTGCCAATCAAGATGATTTTTTGGTGCCTTATCAACGCTCGCAACAACTTCAGCAATTATTGCCGCATAGTCAGCTCAGTCTGTTTGCAACAGGAGCGCATGCTTCTACAGTGACTGAAACCGCCCAGATCAACCAAAGCATACTGCAATTTTTAAAATCAGCCTGATATTTTCAGCAAGTAACTTTGTTTGCTCAAGCCAGAACCTGTTTCTGGCTTTTTATTTTTTCTAATGAATTATTTTTATGGTTTTTACTCAAAATCTGATTCTTCCTAAAAGCGATGATGATCAATTTTAATGCACCTGAATGAAACACGATGAGCAAAATTGATTCAGGGGTGAAAGTCATTATTTTACTAAAAATTCAAAAATATAAATATTAAGTATTTAAAAATAAATAAATAAAATAAATTGGCACGCGCTTTGCAATATTTTGAGCATAAATAAAAAACCTGAATTGGCAACAGGATTTTGAATATTGGTTAAAAATAATGAGGTGTGAAAATGAAAATAGGTGTCTTCTGTCCAATTGGAAATAACGGCTGGTTACTCTCTGAAAATGCACCACAGTACATGCCGACTTTTGAGTTAAACAAACAAATCGTGCAGCGTGCTGAACACTATGGTTTCGATTTCGCACTTTCCATGATCAAGCTGCGTGGCTTTGGTGGCAAGACCGAATTCTGGGAACATAACCTGGAAACTTTTACCCTGATGGCGGGTCTCGCAGCGGTGACCAGCAAAATTCAAATTTATGCAACGGCAGCCACTTTGGTCATGCCACCGGCAATTGTGGCACGTATGGCATCTACCATTGATTCTATTTCTAATGGCCGTTTCGGTCTGAATGTGGTGACCGGCTGGCAGCCACCTGAATACACCCAAATGGGCATGTGGCCAGGCAATGAGTACTTTGGCAAACGCTATGAATATCTGTGTGAATATGTACAAATTTTGCGTGAGCTTTGGGCAACCGGAAAATCAGACTTTAACGGTGAGCATTTCCAGATGGACGACTGCCGTGTTAGCCCGCGCCCGCAAGCCGATATGAAAATCATCTGTGCAGGTCAGTCGGATGCCGGTCTGGAATTTTCTGCGCAATATGCTGACTACAACTTCGTATTTGGTAAAGGACTAAATACGCCAACGGCTTATGCCGAAATCAATGACCGTTTGAAAGCAAAAACGGATGTGACGGGCCGTGATGTACAGACCTATGTACTGTTTATGGTGATTGCAGCCGAAACCGATGAAGAAGCTCAGGCTAAATGGCAACATTATAACGATGGTGCCGATATGGAAGCGATTAACTGGTTGATGAATCAGGGAGGGAAAGACACGACTTCCGGTACAGACACCAATATCCGTCAAATGGCTTCTAGCGTATCTCCAGTGAATATCAACATGGGCACCTTGGTAGGCTCTTATGAAAATGTGGCACGAATGTTGGATGAAATTGGTGAAATCAAAGGTACGGAAGGTGTGTTACTGACGTTTGATGATTTTATTCAAGGGGTTGAAGATTTTGGTCAAAAAATCCAGCCGCTGATGAAATGTCGTGACCATATTGTCATTGAAGGTGCAGCACCGGTTCTGGAGAAAAGCGCATGAGTGAATCAGTCGTAACAGCCGGTTTTACTGAAAAACTCGGCACAGGGAAAACGCTTAAAGCGGAACCCGAAGCGATTTGTCTTTCACCAGAACAGACAGCCTTGATTGTGATTGATATGCAGAATGCCTATACCTCTCAGGGTGGCTATCTGGATCTGGCCGGCTTTGATGTCTCGAAAACCAAGCCGGTGGTTGAAAATATTAAAAAGGCTGTTGATGCTGCACATGCAGCCGGTATTCAGGTGATTTATTTCAAAAATGGCTGGGATGCCGAATATAAGGAAGCAGGTGGTACCGACTCTCCAAATTTTCATAAATCCAATGCCTTAAAAACCATGCGTAAACGTCCCGAATTACAGGGGCAATTACTGGCCAAAGGTGGTTGGGATTTTGAGCTGATTGATGAGTTAAAGCCACTGCCACAAGACCTGGTTATTGAAAAGCCACGTTATAGCGGTTTCTTTAATACCGCATTGGACAGCATGTTGCGTGTCCGTGGTATTCGCAATCTGGTTTTTGTGGGTATTGCCACCAATGTCTGTGTGGAATCGACCCTACGTGATGGCTTCTTCCTGGAATATTTTGGTGTTGCGTTAGCAGATGCCTGTCATCAGGCGGGTCCGGTCGAGGCCCATGAAGCCAGCCTGTATAACATCAAGACCTTCTTTGGCTGGGTGTCAGATACAGCAAATTTTGTCAATACCTTTCAAAAAGAAAGTGAATCACTAAAAGAAACCAAATTGGCTGAAAGTGCCTAAAGAATTAAAGATCAGGATTAAGGAAAAAACAGTATGCCTAAAGAAATCATTATTCCAGAAGGAACGTCGAAACCATTAGCACCTTATGTACCGGCAACCAAGGCAGACAATATTGTCTATGTATCAGGCACATTGGCCTTTGATGAAAATAATAACGTGGTGCATGTCGGTGATGCCGCAGCCCAGACCCGGCATATTCTGGAAACTATCAAGCGCGTGATTGAAGAGGCCGGTGGCAGCATGGATGACGTGACGTTTAACCATGTTTTTGTCAAAGACTGGGCCGATTATGCCGCAATTAACACAGTTTATGCAGAATATTTCCCGGGAGATAAGCCGGCACGTTATTGCGTACAGACTGGTTTGGTAAAACCGGATGCGCTGGTCGAAATCGCCTCGATTGCCCATGTATAAGCCGAACCACCTGATTCAATTTCATCTATATCAGCCCTAAGACTGTCACTGAAAACTGACTTGGGGTGGGGAGAACCGCATGAATGCCAAACTGTCTAAAATTATTGCCGAAACATTTACAGAGAATAATGCATTAAATAAGGTTTTAAAGACTGAAACCGATGCTGAAGTATTTACTCAGGTCGACCAGCAGATTTTCCGTCAGGGCATGTCCAATCTGGGCGCTGCAGTAAATGTCATTACTACACAAGGCGATGCAGGGCAGGCAGGATTTACAGCTTCAGCCGTATGTAGTGTGACCGATACACCGCCAACTTTGCTGGTTTGCCTGAACCGTTCAGCTTCAGTTTATGAAATATTTAAGAATAATAAGGTTTTATGTGTAAATACCCTGGCATCACACCAGCAGCATCTGTCCAATCTGTTTGGTGGGAAAACACCAATGGCAGAGCGTTTCAGTCAGGGGAACTGGAAAACGTTGCTGACCCAGTCACCCGTACTTGAGGATGCCTTGGTCAGTTTCGACTGCGAGGTGGTGCAGCAATTATCCATCGGCAGTCATGATGTGCTGTTCTGTGAAGTGAAAGCCATGTGCCAGCGTCAAGGCAATGCGCTGATGTACTTTAACCGTTCTTACTGTGAGCCACACAAAATGTGCTAAATCAATTCAGTCCTAATCAAGGAGGGGAAGCTCATGCAAGAAAAAGAAACGTGGTTTCCAAAATTTAAGCCTTACCAAGGCAATATCGATACCACCCCGGTTCAAACAGATGAATATCTGCCGGCTGGTAAAAGTATTATTCTGGGGTTGCAGCATGTGTTTGCCATGTTTGGGGCAACCGTGCTGGCACCGCTATTAATGGGGTTTGATCCCAATCTCACGATTTTTATTACCGGGATTGGCACTATTTTATTTTTCCTGATCACGGGCGGTCGCTTGCCAAGTTATCTGGGTTCCAGTTTTGCCTTTATTGGTGCCGTGGTTGCGGTGACTGGCTATTCCGGTGTCGGGGCAAATCCCAATATCGGGCTGGCACTGGGAGGAACCATTGCCTGCGGTATTGTCTATGCCTTGATTGGCCTGTTGGTGATGAAAACTGGCACCAACTGGATTGAAAAACTAATGCCACCGGTGGTCACAGGCGTGATCGTGATGATTATTGGTCTGCATCTGGCACCGGTCGCAATTAAGAGTGTTTCAGCGAACCAGTTTGATTCCTGGATGGCGTTAATCACGATTATCTGTATCAGTGTGATTGCCGTGTTTACCCGCGGAATGGTGCGCCGTTTGCTGCTGCTGTTGGGTTTATTGTCTTCCTACCTGATTTATTTCCTGTTCACCAACGTCATGGGCTTCGGATCTGCGATTGATTTTACCAAAGTCAGTGAAGCAGCATGGTTTGGTTTGCCGAATTTCCAGAGTCCGGTCTTTGAAATGAATGCCATGCTGATGATTGCACCAGTGGCCATTATTCTGGTTGCAGAAAATCTTGGGCACTTTAAAGCGGTATCCGCAATGACTGGTAAAAATCTGTCGCCGTATATGGGACGCGGTTTCTTTGCAGATGGGGTTTGTACTTCATTATCCGCTTCTGTCGGCGGTACCGGGATGACCACTTATGCTGAAAATATCGGTGTGATGGCAGTGACCAAAGTGTACGCCACCACCGTGTTTATTTTTGCCGGGATCTTCGCTATTTTGCTGGGACTTTCACCTAAATTTGGTGCGGTGATCAGTACCATTCCAGTAGCTTTATTGGGTGGCGCATCGATTGTGGTCTTCGGGTTGATTACTGTGGCGGGTGCCAAAATCTGGGTGGATAACCATGTTGATTTTACCAAGAACAGTACCCTGATTATTGGTGCGGTGTGTCTGATTATGGGGACAGGTAATTATAGCTTGCAGATTGGTGGTTTCGATTTGGGTGGTATCGGTACTGCGACTTTGGCTGCGATTTTGTTGAACCTGTTCCTAAATCGTGGTGAAGATAAAGAATTGCCTGAACCTGCATCGACCGCAACAGAAGTTGAGGTTAAGCCAGTCGCTTAATATAAGGAGTATTTTTTGAGTCATACAGTTGCATTTTTAGGACTTGGGGCAATGGGCTGGCATATGGCCTCCCATTTGCCAAAACTCGGACATCCGGTTTGGGTCTGGAACCGGACTGAACAGAAAGCGCTAGATCATGCTCAATCTTTCAGGACTCAGGCAGTGGGTATTGAACAGGCGGTTCAGGCAGATTTTATTTTTTCTTGCTTGCCGACCAGTCAGGATGTAGAGAAGCTAATTGCTGCACATCCACCTAAACCGGGTGCAATCTGGATTGACTGTACCAGCGGTGTACCAGAATCGGCCCAAAAACTGGCAAATCGATTGGAGCAACAGGGAAGCTATTACCTGGATGCTCCGGTATCTGGTCAGACTGTTGGGGCAGAAAAAGGCACTTTAACCGTGATGGTGGGAGGAAGTGAATCTGCCTTTACGCAAGCCAAACCGGTCATTGCTGCTTTTGCTGGGTTGATTGAATATGTGGGAGAAAGTGGTTCCGGTTTTGCAGTGAAAGCCATTAACAATACTTTGATGGCTACGCATTTATGGGCGCTGGCTGAAGGCTTAACTGTACTGAAAGGGCAGGGAGTTGACTTAAGCAGTGCGTTGAACTGTATTAATCATTCCAGTGGTAAAAGTAGCATGTCGGAAAATATCATGGCGCAGCGTGTACTGAGCCGTGAGTTTCATAAAACCTTTGCGCTGGATTTATTGCAGAAAGATATTGGTATTGCTTTAGAACTGGTGCAACAGCAGCAACTGGATTTATCAGTGATGTCTTTGGTTCAGCAACAGTTTCAGCAGATTGCCAGACCTCAGGCCAGCCAGCTGGATTTTTCCGCTGCGGTACAAGGATTGGAACAACGTACGCAAATTGAATTAAGGGGATAAAGTTTTTATTAAAACCTGTTATTAAGAGAAATAATTAATTTTCAATTAAGTTCATCGCAATAGATTTCTTTATCTAAAATATAAAAATCCGGGGATTTAAAATTCCCGGATTTTTATTTCAATTGCTTTAAATAGCCTAAGCTAATTTTAATATGACAAGCTCAAACAATTTAAATAAATATCTTAATTTTGTTGATTCGTCTCATATTCCTGAATGACTTCAAGCGCGGCACGAAACGCTTCCTGGGTTGCCGGTGCACCGCAGTAAGGCAGACTATGCAACAACACTTCCTGAATTTCCTCAACCGTTGCGCCGTTATTTAGGGCACCTCGCACATGACCTTTTAGTTCAGTGGGACTTTTTTGCGCGGTTAGAAATGCAATGGTAATTAAAGAACGATATTTACGCGGTAAAATACCTTCACGTTGCCAGGTCGAACCCCAGGCATGTTCATTAATCCAGTCCTGTAATGGCTGGGTAAAAGGCACGGTATTTTCCTGAGCACGCTGCACAAAGCTTTCCCCCATTACTTCAGTACGGACTTTCAAGCCATTTTCATAATCTTGTTGTGACATGCTTTATCCTCAATTTTATTATTGCTTTAGCTTAACGCTTTTAAGCCAAAATACTATCGTGCAATAGTCGTAAAAAAAAGTGGCTGAAAAGCCACTTATGAAGCTTCCAAAGTGAGGTATTGAAACATGGCTCCACTCTGGAATTTATGACACCTTTGATCAAAAGTTTGATTTAAGGTGATACTGAGTGTGAAGGATCAGTTTGCACTGAAGTATCGGTACCTGTAGCATCTTCCTTGATGAGATACGGATTCTCAAGCTCTAATACCTCATTCAAATGCAGATCGAATACATCGGTCAACATGCTGTCATAACGGCGCGCATTATAGTGCAGCAGTTTTTCTGCTTCCTGATCATTAATAAAGCCTTGTAGCTGTGCATCGGCTACATGCTCAGCAAAACTGAGTCCTTTAAATTGTCCTTTATTTTCAGCTTTTTTAAAGCGATCCCAGAGTTTTTCAATCTTGAGTAGCAGATTGAAAGTAGATTCCATACGGCCAGTGACATCATTTTCATTAATATTATAGTAGACATGTTTTTTGAGTGACCGCCGGAAAGCATTGTTTTCCATCATGCTGTTTGCTACCTGTTGTTTCAGCTGGTCTGATGGTTTCTGTACCGGACGGCCAAATGGGAAACATAGCAGTTTGACCATGCCTGCTGCTGCACCTGATGGAAAGTTAGCAAACAGGTCAAAAAATGCTTCTTGCGCTGTATACAGAGACTTTTCTACCGCAAGCTGTGCATGTAAACGCTCATCTTCAGTCTTTTTGCTATGCTCAAAATATTTCAGAATTGAGGAAGCAATAAACAGATGTGCATGAATATCGGCCAGACGACCCGAAAGCATTTCCTTACGTTTGATATCCCCTGCGAGTAAACCTAGGCACATATCCGCAGTTAAAGCAAAGTTGGCACTCAGCCGATTAATGATCTTATAATAAGGCTGGGTGAAATCAACCGCACTTTGCGGCGCAGCACTTGAGCCACCTGTAAAGGCATAGGCAAAGGAGCGAGCAGTCCGGTTAAAGGTGTAACCCAAATGCTTAAACAGCAAGTTATCAAAAGGATTTAGAGCCGCTGCCGAGTCTTCTGCCTGTAAGAGCTGTAATTCTTCATATAGATAAGGATGGCAGCGCATTGAACCCTGTCCAAAAATCATCAAGGAACGACTGAGAATATTGGCGCCTTCGACGGTAATGGAGACTGGAATTGCCTGATAGTAAGGTGCCAGAAAGTTACGCGGCCCCATCTGAATGGCACGACCACCGACCACATCCATGCCGTGATTGACCACTTTACGCATGCCTTCAGTTGCATAGTATTTGGCAATCGCCGTCATTACGGCAGGCTTGCCACCCTGATTCAGACCACAGGTGACCAGATAACGGAAGGCTTCCAGCATATAGGTGTCACTGGCGATTTCACTGGTGGCTTCCTGAACACCCTCAAACTTACCAACTGAAATCTTGAATTGCTGACGAATACGAGAGAAAGCACCCACATTTAAATAAGTCATTTCTGAAGTAGAAGTAGACAGCGCTGGTAGGGAGATGCCACGACCGACTGCCAAACATTCCATCAGCATACGCCAGCCTTTGCCGGCATTTTTGACGCCACCAATAATCCAGTCCAGAGGAATAAACACATCTTTACCTTCAACCGTACCATTCATGAATGGTGGTCCGGGGTTATGCCGTGGTCCCACTATTACGCCTTCATGACTGGCAGGGAGCAGGGCACAGGTAATGCCGTATTCAGTCTGTTCACCCAGAAGATGATCAGGGTCATACATTTTAAAGGCCAGACCCACCACTGTCGCAATTGGTGCCAAAGTAATCCAGCGTTTGGAAAAATTCATTCTCAGGCCTAAGACTTCCTGACCTTCAAACTGGCCATAGCAGACCACGCCCGTATCAGGAATCGCACCGGCATCGGAGCCGGCTTCCGGACTGGTCAAACCGAAACAGGGAATTTCTTCGCCTCGCGCCAGACCCGGCAGATAACGGTCTTTCTGTTCTTCGGTACCATAATGCAGTAACAGCTCGCCTGGTCCGAGTGAGTTCGGTACCATACAACTCACGGCTGTGGTCAGAGATCGCGAAGCAATCTTGCTCATCACCCGACTTTGGGCAAAGGAGCTAAAGGCACGACCGCCGTATTCTTTGGGAATAATCAGGCCCAAGAAACCATGTTCCTTAATATATTGCCAGACATGATCAGGCAGCGCTTTTTGCTCATGAATTTCCCATTCATCCAGCATGCTGCACAAGGTTTCAACTTCATTGTCCAGAAATGCCTGTTCTTCTAGCGACAGCTTTGGATAAGGATAACTGTTAAAGGTTTCCCAATTCGGTGCACCCATAAACAGCTCTTTTTCCCACCAGCTAGTTCCGGAGTCCAGTGCTTCACGTTCTGTCGGACTGATACTCGGCATGGCATTTGCCAGTGCTTTATAGGCCGGTTTGGAAATAAACGACATACGTAAAGGGTCGATCATCACTACAAGGCTAATTAGGATCAGCGGAATGCCGAGAATCAGCGACCATGGGCTAATAAAAGCGCAGACAATTGACACGATGATCAGCGCAATTGCACCCGCGCTACGGGAGAGCTCAAAATAGAAAACGGCCCATAAACTGAGTAATAGCAGTAGTACAGCAAATATAAATAGCATTGTTATAGTTCTCCAGATTTATACAACGCTGCCTGTGCCGAGATCTCATAGAATTTTTGTCACAGTTCATTCATTTTTTTGTCGATTGAGGATCGGACAGGTTCAGCATTGCACGTGTGAGAATGATCGTTTTCAAGTCTTGCAACGATATTTTTAAATCTTTCATCTATTTTTGAGATTGTTTGAAAAATGCTCAGTCTTCAAGTGAGAACGCGCAAAGAAATGTGAAGATAAGTAATGACTTAATCTTATCTAAAATAAAAATGGGGTTTAACACTCAGTAAAGATTTAAATTGAAGAGATAAAAAAGCCCTCTACAAGAGAGGGCTTTTATTTCATTAGTTTAAACAGGATTAAGCTTCAATGGCCTGAACTGCAATTTTCTTGGCAGGATCCACTTTACGACGCACTGCTGGTACAGGTTCGCCGTAGTATTGGCGGTCGGCAAAGTAGCTTGAACGAACCATTGGTGCTGCCCAGATATTACGGAAGCCCAGTTTTTGGCCATGTTCGGTATAACGCTCGAATTCTTCAGGTGTTACGAAGCGGTCAATCGCTGCATGTTCTTTTGAAGGCTGCAAATACTGACCAATCGTCACATAATCCACGCCATGCGCATGTAAATCATCAAGCAGAGCAAGCACTTCTTCTTCAGTTTCACCAATACCGACCATGAGACCACATTTGGTTGGTACGTCCGGGCAGTATTCTTTAAACATTTTTAGCAGGTTTAAAGAGTGCTGATAGTCAGAACCTGGACGCATGGCTTTATATAAACGCGGTACAGTTTCGATATTGTGGTTAAACACATCTGGCGGACATTCAGTCATGATACGCAGCGCGATATCTATACGGCCACGGAAGTCCGGCACCAGAATTTCGAGTAAGGTATTTGGGCTTAGAGCACGTGCTTCTTTAATACAATCGACAAAATGCTGTGCACCGCCATCCAGTAAATCATCACGGTCTACCGAAGTGATTACCGCATATTTCAAACCCAGGTTGGCAATGGTCTCAGCCATATGACGCGGTTCATCTGCATCCAGTGCATTTGGACGGCCATGAGCCACATCACAGAATGGACAGCGACGGGTACAGATATCACCCATAATCATAAAGGTCGCAGTACCGCCACCAAAACATTCAGGCAGGTTTGGACAGGCGGCTTCTTCGCACACCGTATGTAATTTTTGCTGACGTAATGTGGTTTTAATACGTTGAACTTCTTCAGGTGCCGCCATTTTCACCCGGATCCAGTCCGGCTTGCGTGGCGTTTCAACCGTAGGAACAACTTTTACAGGAATGCGGGCAACTTTTTCCGCACCGCGAAGTTTGACGCCCTGTTCAGGTTTACGGTTTTCAGACATATTCAACTTTTCCACTGTTTTTGAAGGGGGAGATACTCAAAGATAGCGCAGTTATTATAACGGACTTAGTTCTAAATAGGGCAAAAAGGGGTATTCATTTAAAAAATGTTCTTATCAAGCAATATATGTGAGTTAAATACACCAAATCAACAGGATTTACGTCATAATAAGAGTGTAGATTAAAGTGAATTTTTTAATTTTGAGGAGCGTTGAATGCCACGTAAAAAAGAGGTCGTTAGTGGGACTTTCGTTAAATATGATGCGGTAGTTCTAGGTTCGGGCCCTGCGGGCGAAGGCGCGGCAATGAAACTTGCCAAATCTGGTAAGCGTGTTGCAATCGTTGAGATGCGTGAACAGCTGGGTGGTAACTGTACCCATGTCGGTACGATTCCAAGTAAAGCATTGCGTCAAACAGTATCCAGTATTATCCGTTATCAACGTGATCCACTGTTTCAAAAAGTTGGGGACTGGAAGCAGTTCACTATGAAGCAAGTGTTGCGTCATGCGCATAAAGTTATTCAACAACAAGTAGATACACATTCACGTTTCTACGACCGCAATAAAATTGATATTTATCATGGTCGTGCCTACATTCAGGATCAAAATACCATTTTTGTATTTAACCCAGATGGCATTAAAGAAACGCTGATGTTTAAGCAACTGGTCATTGCCAGCGGCTCGCGTCCATATCGTCCAGACATTCTTGATTTTAATCATCCACGTGTATTTGATTCAGACAAAATTCTGGATCTGGACTATTCCATCCAGAAAATCATCATTTATGGCGCAGGTGTAATCGGTTGTGAATATGCCTCGATCTTTATTGGTTTGGGACATAAAGTTGACCTGATCAACACCCAACACAAACTTTTAAGCTATCTGGATGATGAAATCTCTGATGCGCTGTCTTATCACTTGCGTGAACAGGGTGTGCTGATTCGTCATAATGAACAGATCGACTTTTTAGAAACATTTGACGACCATGTGGTGATGCACACGCAAAGCGGCAAGAAAATTAAAGCCGACGCGATTTTGTGGTGTAATGGCCGTTCAGGCAATACCGATGGTCTAGGCCTTGAAAATGTCGGCCTGAAACCGAACAGCCGTGGTCAATTGACTGTGAATGATCAATATCAGACTGAAGTAGAAAATATCTACGCTGCCGGTGATGTAATCGGTTGGCCTTCGCTAGCCTCTGCTGCCTATGACCAAGGTCGTTGCGCAGGTGCCAACATGAGCGGCGAGAAAGACGTTGCGCCGGTGACTGATATTCCAACTGGGATTTATACCATTCCTGAGATTTCTTCGATTGGTAAGACTGAACAGCAGTTGACGGAAGAAAAGATTCCGTATGAAGTCGGTCAGGCATCGTTCCGTCATTTGGCACGTGCACAGATTACCGGTGATACTATGGGCGAATTAAAGATTCTGTTCCATCGCGAAACACTGGAAGTTTTGGGGGTACATTGCTTCGGTAATAATGCCTCTGAAATTATCCATATTGGTCAGGCAGTCATGAACAGCCCGAACAATACGATCAAGTACTTTGTAGAAACCACGTTTAACTATCCGACCATGGCGGAAGCTTACCGTGTAGCAACGTTAAATGGTATGAATCGTTTATTCTAAGTGAGATATTTTACTTAGACCGAAAAACCGCAAGTCTTCACTTGCGGTTTTTTTATTGGAAGTGATTAAGTCAGTCAAGTTGATCAAATCGAATTTTTAAGCCGCCATTTTTCGGCATTCTTCAGCACAGCGGCGGCATGCTTCGGCACATTGCTGACAATGTTCATCTTCATGATGACCACATTCTTCTACACAGTAGTCACAGGCTTTCGCACAAAGTTCACATATTTCATGCATGAATGGAGATTGCTTTTGTTCCATACGGGCACACAGCTGACAAATATCTGCACAATCCAGACAGCGCTGGATACACTCCCGCATCATCTCCAGATCTTCTTCTTTAAGACAGGCACTGGCACAGTTGGCACATGCCAGGGAACAGTTCATACAGGTTTGAACACAATCTGAAAATTGAAGCTGATTCATTGTTGTTTCCTCTATCCATACGGTTATTGCTGATTTTCTAATACGCTAAGCAGAAAAAAGAAAATACACTAGGCAGATTAGGTGAGGAAAAGTAAACAGGCGCTTTGTTTTGTTAAGGAATTTACTATCTATACTTATATTCAGAGTTAGATATTTTTATTATTCGAGAAAATAAAAAACCATTGAGCCGGTCAAAGTCTCAATGGTACAGGATGTATAGATGAGTCATTATTATCGAAGGTTGTAATGACCTTTCTTGTTGTTCGGATTTTCTCATTTCTAAAACGGACGGCTACCCGCCAGACTGATGCGTTTTAATAAACGGCGCTGATCAGCCGGGAATGGACGGCGGGAGTGCAAAGTCACTTGATTGTCCCAGAACACGATATCGCCAATTTCCCAGTGATGTTCATAAGCGAATTCAGGTTTTGAAATATGCTCACGTAATTTTGCGATCAGTTCGCTACCTGCCTGATCATCATAATTGACCAGCTCGACTTCGGTATACGTGTTTAGCCAAAGCGCTTTACGGCCGGATTCAGGATGAGTGCGCACCAGCGGATGTGGATAGGCATGACTTAATATGGGCTGATCTTTAAAGCGATACAGCGGACTATTGCCGTAACCTTGATCATCAGCCTGATCTCTGGTTTTTTGACGGCGCACGAAAGGGTTGTAGGTAATCAGTTGTAGCTGATCGATCTCTGCCTTAGTTGTTTCATTGAGTGCATCATAGGCTTTAATGGTATTGATCCAGCTGGTCTGACCGCCGTCCTCAGGCAGTTCAATCGCATATAATAGGGAACCAAAAGAGGGTAATGGTGTCCATTGATGATCGGCATGTGGAGTCAGTTCACCATGCCCGGTGTAATCTCCCTGACCAACAGCATTGGAAACCGGCACGACATCGGGTGGAACACCGCTATCGGACTGCGCAGCCAGTACCGGTGTATCTGCACCGGGACGGAAAATGGAACCGAAATAAGTTGAAAATGCCAGATACTGTAAATCATCCAGACTTTGCTGTTTGAAGATCAAAATCAGATGCTCGGCCAGAGCCTGTTTTAATTTTAGAATGGTTTCGGATGACTGGGCTTTCCGGGCATCGAGACCATAGACCACTGCGCCTAAGGCCTGACCGGTTTGCGGTACAATCTTGATTTCATCCGGATGTTGCAATTGATCTGGCTGATGCCAGCGTGGGGCATCATGAATGGCTTGTGAAAGTTGGGTTAAGCTGGTCATTATAAAGTCTCAGAATTTTCTTGTTGATGAGAATCTAAGAAAATTCCGGACTGAAATAAAATCAAAAGAAATGATAAGTTTATGAATAATCTGTTATTTTTACTATTCAGTTGATTTTGAAACATTTAACTTATTGTGCGATGGATTGCGCATTTTCTGCTGAGGATATTTCAACAGTTTAGTGTGCGCAGAAAGCCTGATTAAAATATTCAAACAGCTCAGGGGTTTGTAACCACAGTCCAATCGACAAAGCCAGTAAAAGCAGGATTGCCACCACAATCGAGAGTTTGAGTTTCAGTAGAGAATCAGTCATGGACGATTTGCTCCTCATTGACCCAGAAATGCACCAGTACGCCAAAAATGCTGAGGACAATTGATAGCATCCACACCGCATTATAATTGCCGCTCAAATCATGGTTGACTCCACCGAGCCAGCCACCAAAAAATGAGCCAACCTGATGGGTAAAGAACACGATGCCACTGAGCATGGTCAGATATTTCACCCCGAACATATTCGCCACAATGCCATTGGTCAGCGGAACGGTCGATAACCAGAGTAACCCCATAATGACACCAAAGCTATAGACTGTCCATGTGCTGAGAGGCAGCATGAGAAAGGCAATAATCGCAATTCCACGCAATGCATATAATCCCATCAGTAGATGCGGTTTGGAATATTTGCCGCCCAGCCAGCCGGCCGTATAGGTGCCTACCACATTAAACAGACCCACTAAGGCTAAGAAGATCGTACCGGTTGTGGCATTAAACCCATGATCAATCAGATAGCCAGGCAGGTGAATGCCAATAAAAACGACCTGAAAACCACAAACAAAAAAGCCCATAGCCAGAAACCAGAAGGGTTTATGATTTTTCACCACCACCAGAATCTGTTTAAAACTGAGTGAGACTTTATTGGGTGTAGCGGCTGCGTTGGGATTAACATACATCGGTGCTTTCAGCATCCAAGCCAATGGCACAATCAGGGCAATCAAAATAGCACTGACCACCAGTGCCGCTGACCAGCCGACATTCTGTAATAGCAGCAGGGTCGAAGGCAGCATGATAAACTGACCAAAAGATCCGGCCGCACTGGCAATTCCCATCGCCAAACTGCGTTTTTCTGGTGGGGCAGCACGCCCGACCGCAGACAATAACACCGGAAATGAGGTGGCAGACAGGGCGAGGCCCAGAATCAGACCTACACTCAGATTAAGCAATAATCCGGTTGAGCTAACTGCCATCAACAGTAGACCGATTGCATATAAGGCGCCGCCTACAGCCACCACAATCTTGCTGCCATATTTATCGGCAAATGCCCCGGTAATTGGCTGAACTGCACCCCAGATCAGGTTTTGCATAGCAATGGCCAGGCTAAAAACATTATGACCCCAGCCAAATTCTTCGCTCATCGGCACCAGATACAAGCCAAATGCATGACGTACACCCAATGACAGTGCCAAAATGATGGCAGAGCCAATCAGCATAAAAATAAGAGCTTTGGAAAATTGACTGTCAGCCATACGTCATTCATGCCTATAAAGTTGATATGTATAGTATTCGATTCAAGCAATAGAGGCGATTAAATAAATATTGATCAAAAGATAAATTTTTTTTATTTAATATATTAAGCCTAAAAAAACGGCCGAAGCCGTTTTAATTAAAAATCGGATATTGAGCTTAGAAACGCATCCCAATCCCGGCATAGGCCAGAATCGGATTGACTTCGATATCGGCTTTAGAGCGAATCAGTTCACCTAGATTTGCATCTGTCACTGTAATTGTCGTGTCATTTTTTAGATGTGCATAAGAGACTGAACCGACTGCAAACCAGGTTTCATTAAAGTCATAGCTAAAGCCGACCGTGGCCACAGGCGCGAAAGCATCGGATGCTTCCAGATCAACTTTCGGGTTGGCTGAACTTGGCGTGCCATCCAGAGAAGCACCAGCTTTTCCTTCCTTGATATTGGCAATCATATGTCCGGCAGCAATCAGGTCTTGCTCGGTACGTGAGTTAATTTCCAGTTCATTGAAATAGGCATACATGACACCTAAGCCGACATAAGGCCGGAATTTATTGACCCCGGTTTTACCAAAGTGATACTGGAATTCAAAGGCAGGTGTCCATGCGCGGGCAGAAGCCGCCGGCCCATAAGCTTCCAGATCAGTAATGAGAATATCATTTTTCAATTCAATGCCAGGTAAATCAATTCCACCTGGAATTTGTGGAATTAAATCAAGACTTGGAGTCGCAAGCGCAGAAAAAGGCGCGTAGATTTTACCACTGCCTTGCAAGTCTACTTTAGGTGGAATGCCGGCTTTCATTTCAAAAGAAATATTATCGGTAAAATAGTAATTGGTCATAATGCCTAAGGTGGTGACATCATCCGCTTCCAGGCCAGTACCAGGATTATTCCAGCTTTCCAGTCCATAAATTTCAGCTCGCCCACTGAGCGCTGCAGGCAGTGTTTCTGTACCAAGTCGATCCAGAATATTAACAAAAACAGAGGAAAGGTTTGGATCCATGTCTGGATCAAGATTATTTTTCACAGAGTCAATTGAGATATCACCTACTTGTGATGTTTCACCTTCTTTGACAGCAGTATTCACTTTAAAGGGCTGGGCCTTGCCTTGCGGCATCACATGCAATGCACCGACCGATACCGAAAAGCGCTTAAAGCCATCTCCATCTTGCAAGCTAAAATAAGGGGAATCTGCATGCGCGACCATAGGTAAAGTGGCTAGGCCTGCCATACATGCCAGCAATGTTTTCATTGATTTGGAACTCCATGTCCAGTTTGTTTATTCGTTTTTCTAGTTAACTAATTATGTGAATTGCCTTAAAAAATTCAGTTATAGAACAACAGGTCAAAAGTTAAGCGATGGTTAATATTGGTAACCGATGTATATTTTTTGTTTATCTCTCTTGAGTTTTAAGAAATGAGTAGTATGTAAAAATCATTATTTTTATCTGACTAGCTTAAGTATAAAAGTGAAGGAAATTTGCTCTTGAGAGCGTTAAAATTTCAATTGAATGAATTTTTATCATGGAATATCTAGAGGAGAGTTTAGGTAAATTTTAGGCTGTATTACTTCAAGCATTTACCATCATGGGATGATTTTTTATTTTTCCAAAACAAGAGCATATGAATTTATCCAAGATCCTGCTACCCAGTCGACTGAGTTTTTTTGTACAATAGCTACATATATTATTGAGTGAATCACATGAGCACCCAAACTCCTCCCAAAAAAAAGCCCCTGGTTAATTTACCTTTCCCGATCAAGCAAGCAGAGCAAAATGCTGCAGAAGAAGTTCTGGAAGATTTAAGACCAAGACCGCAGCGTTATGCTGACCGTACCTGGATGCCACCACGTGGTACGCGCCGTTCAATGGGCAAACGCTAATTGATCAGACTCGAAAAGCTATGATAAATCATGGCTTTTTTTGTGGAAGTTTTTAGGGAGTTGGTGAGCAATATTTGATTTATTTTTCGAGCAAATAGAAAATGGTGCTCTAATTTATCCAAATCTCTTTCAATTTTATTCTTAATAAAGCAAACGAAATATTTAAGCTCTCTAAATGCCAATCAAAATAAAATCCAGGCCTAATTGATTTCATATTCGATATTTTAGCCGCCCAGAAAAAAGCCAATTTAAACATTGGCTTTTTTTGAAAGATATTTTGATAGCACTAACGAATGCTTTTACGCGCTTTATTTTCCGGTTTCGGTGGCGCAATTTCTCGCTCACCTTGCCAGACATCGATAAAATCTTTCTCGTTAATATTATAAAGTTCTAGTAGTGCTAAAATCACGCCTCCAAACAACATGGCACCTTCTGAATGGCTCTGAAAATCGACCAGCTTGGTATTTAGGTTGTGCAGGATATCTTCAATTTCAAAGACACGTTCCCGCCCATTGCTGTCGGTCGGATAGATCTGGGTATTTAAAATAATTCTCGCCAGACTTTTTTCATTTTCGGTCAAAGGCAGTTCTTCAATCAATTCATCGCTGGCCGGAGTTAAAATGACTGAATCGCGAAATATGGTATGTAAGAAATTTGCGCTTAATTTTGGCAGCGGCTTTTCGACAAAAGGACGGAAAGATTGTGGGAAAATTACATTGCGTGAGATGCCTTTAAACATCGGTGCAATTTCCTCGACTTTATAACCTGCGATCCCACAGCCCAAGGAAGTAATAAAATATTTATTTTTAGGATGATTTTTGGTGTAAATCTTAAAGTCATCAATATAGTGTTGAATTTGTGAGAGCGGCATTTGTTGTAAATGCTCGTTCATTGTTGGAATAGCATAGCTCTGACCCGCCCAGCCACGACCCACGCCCATGACTGCACCAAAATGCTCAAGTGCCGTTCTGGCAGCTCCACCACCATGCTGTCCAGCCAAGTTACTGCCAAAAACAAAAACCGTATTTTCCGGAAGGGATTTAACAATACTTTCATCGTGATAGTGGTAAGTCATAATTGTCTATTCTAGGCCGTCCTGATCTTCATGTTGCCCGTGAAATGAATAGGGGTCAAGGCAAAATTGTGCCGGACTAGCCAAACAGATAGGTCAATATTCCACCCATGATCCAAAACAGGATGCCGAGTACGCCCAAATAAAGCTGCTGGCTGAAAATGCTTGGTTTTTTCTGTATTTATTCCCTTTGTAACTGTATATTTTATTGATGATTTTTCAAACTAGAGAGTGAGTCAAGCGCTAACAAATAATGAATGCTAATATTGTTTTATTTTACCAAACAGAAACCTAAGCAGGGATTGAGTAATTCCAATTTACCCTCATAATAAATCAAATCTATATCCGCAGCGAAGTCAGCGAAAGCTATGAGTGATAAAAAACCCTTTGAATTAGTGACCAGTTATCAACCAGCAGGCGATCAGCCACAGGCCATTAAAAAACTTGTCAAAGGCATTGAACAGGGTTTTCATGATCAGCTTTTACTGGGGGTTACTGGGTCTGGTAAAACCTATACTATGGCCAATGTCATTGCACAGACACAGCGTCCGACCATTGTCATGGCACATAACAAAACTTTGGCTGCACAGCTCTACGGCGAATTTAAAGCATTTTTCCCCAATAATGCCGTCGAATATTTTGTCAGTTATTATGATTATTATCAGCCGGAAGCCTATGTGCCATCTTCAGATACTTTTATCGAGAAAGATGCTGCAATTAATGACCATATTGACCAGATGCGCCTTTCTGCAACCCGTTCACTCCTAGAGCGACGTGATGCGATTATTGTCGCATCGGTATCTGCGATTTATGGTTTGGGTGATCCAAATGCCTATATGAGCATGTTGCTGCATGTGGTGGAGGGTGACCGCATTGGCCGTGATGATATTATTCGCCGTCTGGTTGAAATGCAGTATTCGCGTAACGAACTGGAATTTCTGCGTGGTACTTATCGTATTCGCGGTGAAATTATTGATATTTTTCCGGCTGAATCGGATCAGGATGCCATCCGGATTGAACTGTTTGATGATGAAGTTGACTCCATTCGCTGGTTTGATCCGCTGACCGGGAAAATGGTTCGTAAAGTACCTCGCGTGACCATTTATCCTAAAAGCCACTATGTGACGCCTAAAGACAATTTATCCCGTGCGATTGAAACCATCCGAGACGAACTTAAAGAGCGTCTGGTGTTCTTCCGGGAAAATGACAAACTGTTGGAAGCCCAGCGGATTGAACAGCGGACACGCTATGATCTGGAAATGATGCAGCAATTAGGTTATACCAACGGCATTGAAAATTACTCACGTCATTTATCTGGACGCCCTGCGGGTGAAGCGCCGCCGACCTTGTTCGATTATATTCCGGATGATGCCTTGCTGATTATTGATGAATCGCATGTGACGGTGCCGCAGATTGGTGCCATGTACAAGGGTGACCGTTCGCGTAAGGAAAATCTGGTCAATTACGGATTCCGTTTGCCAAGCGCGCTGGATAACCGGCCGATGAAATTTGAGGAATGGGAACGGATTGTGCCGACGACTGTTTATGTCAGCGCAACGCCCGCACGTTACGAGCTGGAAAAATCCCAACAGATTGTCGAGCAGGTGGTACGTCCAACTGGTCTGATTGATCCAGAAATTGAAATTCGTCCAGTTTTGACGCAGGTCGATGATGTGCTTTCTGAAATTAATTTGCGTAAAGATATTAATGAGCGGGTACTGGTCACAACCTTGACCAAGCGCATGGCCGAAGATTTAACTTCTTATTTGAAAGAATACGGGATTAAGGTCGCTTATTTACACTCCGATATCGATACCGTCGAACGTGTCAAAATCATTCATGAACTGCGTACTGGGGTGCATGATGTACTGGTTGGGATTAACCTGCTGCGAGAAGGGCTGGATATGCCGGAAGTGTCACTGGTCGCCATTCTGGATGCGGATAAAGAAGGTTTCCTGCGTTCCGAGCGCTCTCTCATTCAGACCATTGGCCGCGCTGCACGTAACTTGAAAGGTAAGGCGATTCTGTATGCAGACCGAATCACTGATTCGATGCAGAAAGCCATTGATGAGACAGACCGTCGTCGTGCCAAGCAGATTCAGTTTAATGAAGAACATGGCATTACCCCGCGCAGTGCAGTGCGTCAGGTGATCAAGGAAATTGATACCGGTGAAGTATTGGATGATGATTCAATTGAATTGAAAGCCTCGGATCAGGCACGTGCGATCAGTGCGGATGAGCGGCATATCATGGCAGATCCAAAAATGTTTGCGAAACACATTAACAAGCTTGAAAAGGAAATGCTGAAAGCTTCCAAAGAGCTTCAGTTTGAGCAGGCTGCGCGTATGCGTGATGAAATTGTGCGTTTAAAAGCTCAGATGTTTGATTGAGTGGTTTAGCATGTAATTATATTTAAATTACGTAAAATCAATCACAAAGCAAACACAATGTAACAAATTAAGGGCTGTGATAAAGCTATTGTATGAACAGAATTTTTTAAATAAATATTTTGTGAACATGCAATAGGTATCTTTATGACAACTCAAAAATCTTCACGTACCGGATTAAAGCTGGCAAAAATTGCGGTGGGTAGCGCGGTTCTTCTCGGTTTAGGCGCCGCTACTATGGCTTATGCGAAAGACGAGCCATTACCGACCATTGAGAAAGTTGAACTGGACCGTTATTTGGGCACCTGGTACGAAGTGGCACGCAAACCTTTATATTTTCAAAACAAGTGTGATCGTGATGTCACAGCGACTTATACTTTAAATGAAAATGGCAATATTGTGGTGGATAACCGCTGCATTAAAAAAGATGGTGGACAAACCCAGTCATTGGGTGAGGCATTTGTGCAAAATCCACCGCAGAATACCAAGCTAAAAGTCAGTTTCCTGCCAGACTTTATTCGCTGGATTCCGGTCGCTCGTGGCGATTATTGGGTCTTAAAACTGGATGAAAATTATCAAACTGTTCTGGTCGGTGAGCCAAAACGTAAATATATGTGGATACTCTCACGTGATCCGCAATTGGATAAAAATGTGGTGAATGAATATTTACAATATGCACAGTCTGTTGGTTATGACTTGAGCGATGTGATTCATACCAAACAAACTCAAAGATAAAAATATCGTCTTAATGGAAACCATGCTTAGGTATGGTTTTTTTTATTTTACGTGTCGAAAGACAATCTAAAATCTAGAGATAACTACATTTTAAATAGATGAAGCATCAAGCTTTCTATTGTACTAATCGTTATAATGCCGGCGAATGAAAGTAGAGTTTGACTATGTATAAAGGCATCGCGTTATCTGTCTTGGCCTCTGTGGTTTTTGGAGTGCTTTATGTATTTACGCCTTTTTTACAGCCTTTAGATAGTGAACAGACCTTTGCATGGCGCATGCTGGCAACTTTACCATTTCTGACTGCCTTCATGTGGTGGTCGGGTGATCTGAAACATATCGGCAGTATTTTTAAACGGGTGTTACAACAGCCTTCCTTTTTGATCTGGTTGCTGATCAGCTCACTGTTGTGTACCACGCAATTATGGTTGTTTCTATGGGGGCCTATCAATGGACGTGGCCTCGAAGTCTCGCTCGGTTATTTTCTGCTACCTCTGGTGATGGTGCTGGTCGGTTGTGCGCTTTACAAAGAAAAATTGTCATCCTTCCAGATGGTTGCGGTTGCTCTGGCAGTATTGGGGGTAGGGCATGAAATCTGGCGTATCGGTTCAATTGCATGGGAAACGGTTTATGTCGCTTTAGCATATCCACTTTATTTCTTTATGCGGCGTAAATTCGCGACCGATCATCTTGGTGGATTCTGGTGGGATCTATTTCTGATTTTGCCTGTGGCATTTTATTTGGGCTTTATCTATAGCGATTCCATGCCGCTCATGTTGAATCATTCCCACTTGATCCTGGCAGTTCTTGGATTAGGCTTTTTAAGTGCGCTCGGTTTGGGTAGCTATATTTTGGCCAGCCGATATTTGCCCTTTGTCATCTTTGGACTGTTGAGTTATTTGGAGCCGGTACTGCTCGCTTTTGCCTCGATGGCGCTGGGTGAGCGCGTGGAATCAGGTGAGTGGTTGACCTATATTCCAATCTGGCTGGCTGTTTTACTGCTGGTTGTGGAGGGAATCTTGCATTTAAAACAGCAGCAGCTGAAAAAATATGAGCTGGCAAATAAAGCCGCACAGCTAGAAAAAATCAGAAAAAATAATGAATAATGTGGTTTGCATAAGCATTATATTCGTCAGACAATATTGACCTGATTATTTTCAAAATCGTCTACTTTGTTTAAAAGAATGTTTTCTATATTTTAAGGGGATAAACATGTCACAGATTGCGATTCCATATCAGTTACGTGCACGTTTATCACAACTGGAACCAAGTCTGGATTTAAATTGGGAGCGAGAGCTTCGTACTGTTCTGGCAGAAGTTTCACCAGAATTAAAAGAAAGTATTGATTTTCAGATTTTAAAGCCCAAGAAAATTCTTTGGGATCGGGAAATGGATCAATACCGCTATCAGGCTCACCATTCGGTAGAACGTCTCAGCCAAAAATTTCTCAATGACCAGATGCGTTACTATGCCAGTACCTTTGGGTTGTCACTAAAAAGTTTGTAGGGTTTGAATGATAGTTTGCAAATCGCAGACTATCTGGAAAACGTCCTGGAACAAATTGATAAAATTGACGTCAATGAAAATTTTCAGATGCAGCGTGAAAAGCTGGAACTGCGTCGTACATTTTTATTAAATGCTGCTGAAATTTTCGCGGCCTCCGCTTACAGCCGGTTGAAGGGGTGCGTCAGCTTACCGAACAGCACATTAAATACTTTATTATTGAAGTTTTTATCAAGCAGCAATTGTTGGGTTATTGGCATAAGCCGCTGTTAAAAAAACAGACGGCGGAAATGACGCATCCACTTTTCCGTTATTTCCTGATTAAAGAACAGCAGATTCGTCATTTTGATATTGTCCGTACCTCGCAATTTCTATTTATCGTTGCGCCGGTGATGGATGTGCAGCAAAACTCGTATTCGATTCGCCGTTTCCTGATTGAAGAAAAAGGTGCACTTGAAGATCAGGTCTACCTGAATATCCTGATTCTGGACTTGCAGGATGACATGGATGAAGCGGTGGTAGAAACCCTGAAATCACAGATGCAGCGGATGGTGACTTTACAGAGTCAGATTCATTTGGATGTAATCGACATTGTGCATACACTGGAACAGGTGTCTGAACAGAAGTTATTACCTTTACTGGTTGAGCCCATTCACGTTGTAGAGAAAAATGCCGATGTGGTGGCACAACGTCACCTGAAGCAGTTTGAAGAAATTATGACGCGTGAATTGCTTTTGCCGATGCGGGATGCCATTCGTGATCATTTGTCGCATCTTGAAGAGTTTGATTATCTGTATCTGCATGTCCATAAAATATTTACAGAAATTCTGGCCTATTACCGCGATTTCAAGTCCCAGCCGGGTTTCATGTTTAATCAGTACATGCAGAATTTTGAATATAAACTGCTGGCTTTTATCCGTTTACTGGAAAAGCGTAAAGCGGAAACCTTTATTCCTACCCACCGTAATGAATGGCAAGTCATGCATCAGCGTTCACAGCAGGCTGTTCTGGATATTCAAAATACGATTTCTGAAAATGTACAGCAATACCGGGATCTGAAAAAATATATTAATACACTGCAGCGGCAAAAAGTGGATGAAGAGAAAAAATCCGTATTTAAAAAGTTGTGGCGTAAAAATAATTTCGATGAGGCGATTGATACCGCGCTCAATCAATTGCAGCAGTTAAAGCGTAGTATGTTTCTGGAAATTATTCAGGTGCCAAGAACACATGAAAACTGTAGCGTATTTCTGGAATTTGAAAGTTTGCAGCATTTACAGCAGGTTGATCGCCACTATGCTTTTCCCTCTGGGGACAATGGCCTGACCCGTTTACCTTTGCTCATTCATTTGCCCGAAACCTATGATGATTTCGATGTAGAAAACTTCAATGCCTCCATGAGTCTGGACATGAATTTTTCAGCAGGGAGTAGAATCCAGCCTGAACAGGGCGGGACGCTAAATTTTGAAATTTAGATTTGTTTGAATAAACAACATTTAACAAATTTGTGTCAGGTACGAAAAAAATAGTGGTCTTTAGAATTTTCGGATGCAAAATCATTCGGCTAATTACAACTATTTTTGAAATTTATAGTGAATATACGTTAAAAACTACCCGTCTCAACGAGCTTTTGATTCAAACTTGCGGCCAATTCCATTACAATTGTCGGGTTTAGAAATTTATGCTTAGATTTACAATTAATTAGAGGACGTATCTGTGAGCAAAGACACTATTGTTGCCCTCCATGCAGAACACCAAGGTCGCTGGAAAAACCGTGAAGAACTTGCGGAACGTATGATTGCCCTTGTTGGCCAGTTATATCGTGAAAAAAATATTGTAGCTACAGTTTATGGTCGCTCTTTAATTAACCGTTCTGTGATTCAGATTTTGAAAGCACATCGCCGTACTCGTGTACTGGACGTTGAACTTTCTGTAGTTGATACTTTCCCAATTCTTGAAGCATTGGTGAAAGTAGAAAACATCGGTTCTGCTGAAGTTGATCTGGGTAAACTTGCTGTTGAATTTAAAGAAAAAGGCGGCGACATCGATGCATTTGTTGCAGACGCTGTTAAATCGATCGAAGGCAATGCTGCTGCTGTAGAACATAAAGATGTGGTTCTTTATGGTTTCGGTCGTATTGGTCGTATCCTGGCGCGTTTGATGATTGGTCAATCAGGTCTGGGTCGTGGTCTTAGCCTGAAAGCAATCGTTGTTCGTAAATCATCTGATGGTGATTTGGAAAAACGTGCTTCTTTACTGCGTCGTGACTCTATTCACGGTCCATTTGCAGGCACAATTTCTGTAGATGAAGAAAACGAAGCAATCATTGCCAACGGTAACTTCATCAAAGTGATTTATGCTTCTAATCCTTCTGAAGTAGATTACACTGCATACGGTATCAACAATGCACTTGTGATCGACAACACGGGTAAATGGCGTGATGCTGAAGGCCTTGCTCAACACCTTAAATGCCCGGGCGCTGCTCGTGTGATTTTGACTGCACCTGGTAAAGGTGACATGAAGAACGTAGTTTACGGTGTAAACCAAGCGGATATCCTTGATGAAGATACGATCATCTCTGCTGCAAGCTGTACGACTAACGCGATTACACCTACACTGAAAGTATTGCATGACAAATACACAGTGTTGAATGGTCATGTTGAAACAGTTCACTCGTTCACGAACGACCAGAACTTGATCGACAACTACCATAAAGCTGACCGTCGTGGTCGTGCTGCAACATTGAACATGGTCATTACTGAAACTGGTGCAGCGAAAGCAGTAGCGAAAGCGCTTCCAGCTCTTCAAGGTAAATTGACAGGTAACTCTGTACGTGTACCTACACCAAACGTATCTCTTGCGATTCTTAACCTGACTTTAGGTCAAGATGTTGATCGTGATGAAGTGAACGAATACATTCGTCAGATTTCAATCGGTTCTAGCCTGCAAGGTCAAATCGGTTATACCAACTCGACTGAAGTGGTATCTTCTGACTTTATCGGTTCACGCACTGCAGGTGTATTTGACGCGCAAGCAACGATCACTTCAGGCAACCGTTTAACTGCTTATGTTTGGTACGATAACGAAGTGGGTTATAGCTGCCAGGTATTGCGTATTGCTGAACAAATGGGCGGCGTAAGCTATCCAAAAGTTCCTGCTGAAACTAATGCATAATTAGTATTTAGCTAAAAAAGAGCCTCATTTGAGGCTCTTTTTTTATGATTTTTTTATTTAAAGCAGACTTTTTAATCTAATAAGAATCGATAAATCTGCTTGCTGGCGAAATATGAATCTGATAACTTACAAAGAGTAAGTATATTAAAACGAGTAAGTAATAAAAATATTGTGAGAATGTTATGACAAATTATGCAATCAGCCCGTTACTGGGGCAGGTTTTATCAACTGAATGTCCATCACGTGAAATATTGGAACACCTTGCCAATAAATGGTCGGTCTTGGTTTTGCGTTGCCTGAGTGAAGGGGTGCATCGTTTTAGTGAACTGAAACAACACATTGAAGGGGTAAGTGAAAAAATGCTCTCCCAGACTTTAAAAATGCTAGAACAAGATGGTTTTATTTTGAGAACGGTTTATCCGGTGGTGCCGCCAAAAGTGGAATATCAATTGACGATTACTGGCTCACAAGCGGCTGAAAAAATCATGTATTTAATTGGCTGGATTGAAAAAAGTCTGCCAGTTATTTTAGAGCATAAACAAAGTATTATTAAATAGTTTTCATTAAGTGGCAGGAATGCAGTGTTTATGAAAATACAAAATTTGAACTTATCTTGGTGTATATAAAATACAGATTTTAAAAGGTATCCGCATCAGAATATTTTCTTGTGAACACGGCTTTTGAAAAATTTACTCCTCTATAAATTATTTTAAAAATCATTAAGAAATTCACAAAAAGAATTTCCAAAATAGGGGATAGTATTAGGGCAAAAGCGCTTGATTTCCTACCACTTCTTTTCCATCTTTTAAGCATTCTGTTTCTAAATCTATGCCTTAGATAGGTCAAATAGGCTTGGTGAGAAAACGACTAACTAAGATTTATGGGATTGCTGCATAATTCTATTCGAGAAATTCTTTAAAATATGGCAGAATATGGGGTTTTAAAGTTTTTAGAGGATTGGCAATATGCGCTTTGTTGATGAAGCAGTCATTACCGTAGAGGCTGGCGACGGTGGCAATGGCGTAGCCAGTTTTCGCCGTGAAAAATTCGTGCCATTTGGTGGTCCAGATGGTGGTGATGGTGGTCGTGGCGGCAGCATTTATATTCAGGCTGACGACGACACCAGTACGCTAGTTGATTATCGTTATACACGTAAATATCGTGCAGAACGAGCAAAAAATGGCCGTGGGGCGAACTGTGCTGGTCGTGGCGGTGAAGATACCGTATTAAAAGTTCCGGTAGGAACAACAATTGTAGATGTTGAGTCTGGTGACATTATTGGCGACTTGATCGAAGACGGTCAACGCGTGAAAGTTGCAGCAGGCGGTGATGGTGGTTTGGGTAATACCCACTTTAAATCATCGACCAACCGTTCACCACGTAAGTGTACGCATGGTCAAAAAGGCGAATTCCGTGAAATCCGTCTAGAGCTTAAAGTTCTGGCAGATGTCGGCTTGCTGGGTATGCCAAATGCGGGTAAATCAACCTTCATTCGTGCAGTCTCGGCAGCAAAACCAAAAGTTGCAGATTATCCATTTACCACCATGGTGCCAAACCTGGGTGTGGTCGATGCCGATAGTCACCGTTCATTCGTGATGGCGGATATTCCGGGCCTGATCGAAGGCGCATCTGAAGGTGCAGGTCTCGGGATTCGCTTTCTGAAGCATTTGGCGCGTACCCGTATCTTGTTGCATATAGTTGACGTACAACCGATTGATGGCTCAGATCCGGCACATAATGCCAAAGCAATTATGAAAGAGTTAGAAAACTTCTCCCCAACGCTTTCAAAACTGCCGATCGTATTGGTGCTGAACAAAGTCGATCAGTTGGCCGAAGAAACCCGTGAAGAATGGTGTACCCATATTCTTGAAGAATTGCAGTGGGAAGGGCCGGTTTTTGAAACTTCTGGCTTAACGGCTGAAGGCACCAAAGACGTGGTTTACTATCTGATGGATCAGATCGAAGAGCAACGTGAACGCGAAACTGAAGATCCAGAATATGCAGCAGAAATGAAAGCATTCCGTGATCAGCTTGAAGCTGAAACACGAGAACAAACCATCGCTGCAAAAGAAGCGTATCGTGAGATGCGTCGTCAGCAACGTCTTGCCGGTATTCTGGGCGATGATGAAGATGATGAAGATGGCGATGATGATAGTGATGTGGAAGTGTACTACGTACGCTAATCTCTGAGAGAAGAGTCTGAGGACAAGATGATAGAAGTGGTAGATGGGCAGCGTCAGCTCAAGGGTTGTAAACGAATCGTTGTTAAAATCGGATCATCTTTACTCACAGCAAATGGACAAGGTTTAGATTTAGATGCCATCTCGCATTGGGCGGGACAAATCGCAGATCTACACAATGCAGGACACGAGATTATTCTGGTGTCTTCCGGTGCTGTGGCTGAAGGTATGGTGCGAATGAAACTTGAGAATCGACCCACCGATCTACCCAGTCTTCAGGCTTGTGCTGCCATCGGTCAGATGGGTCTGATCCATACTTGGTCAAGCGTACTAGAGAAACACCAGATTCGAACTGCGCAAGTATTGTTAACCCATGATGATCTGGCAGATCGTCGTCGTTATCTCAATTCATGTGATGCTTTGCAGAACCTGATTGACTGGCGTGTGATTCCGGTGATCAATGAAAATGATACTGTTTCGACTGACGAAATTCGCTTTGGTGACAACGACACACTTGCTGCGATGGTTGCGGGTCAGGTGCATGCAGACCTTCTGATTATCTTAACGGATCAGGAAGGTATGTTTGACTCAGACCCGCGGTCTAATCCAGATGCCAAATTGTTCCATACGGTACGTGCGATGGATGAAAGTCTGTTTGATATGGCCGGTGGAGGCGGTAAATTTGGTCGTGGTGGTATGCTGACCAAAGTTCGTGCAGCCCGTCTGGCGGCAAAATCTGGCTGTCCGACCTTAATTGCAAGTGGTGATAGTGATGGTGTTCTATCACGTCTAATGTCTGGCGAATTGTTAGGTACCTTGTTTGTCACTGACAAAGACCGGATGACAGCGCATCAGCAATGGTTGGCAGCACACCTGCAGACTGCAGGTCGTTTAGTGATTGATGATGGTGCAGTAAAAGCCATTAAAGACAATCATCGCAGCTTATTGCCTGTCGGTGTAAAAGCAGTTGAGGGGCACTTCGAACGTGGCGATGTGGTGGAATGTGTTGATCGACAAGGTCATCGCATTGCTGTAGGGCGTGTCAATTTCAGTTCGCGTTCTGCGGAAATCGTTAAAGGTTTGGCATCAGATAAAGTACATCAGGTGTTAGGTGAAGCACGTTCACTAGAAATGATTCATCGCAATCATATGGCGATTTATTAAGTCATTCAGATTCAAATTTAAAGATTCAAAAAATCCCGCTTTCGAGCGGGTTTTTTTATGACATTTTAACTAGATTTATTTGATCCAGCCCATTCGAATTAAAGGCGAAAATAACCAATAATGAATACCCAAAATAAAGTTTATGATTTGATTCTCATATTTCCACCACAGCGGCAAGCCAGCTAAATTTACTATTATTGCCATCAGGAATGCACCCAGCATATCAATCGGAAAATGCACACCGACATAAACACGCGACCATGCCACCAGCCAAGCTGTCCAGATTAGAATTCGTCCCAAGTCTCGCTGCGGTGAAAAATAATAGGCGAAGGCAATCCCACTAAAAATACTCATATGGTTGCTGGGAAAAGAACCAGTCGGTGCATGTTCAATCAGAGTGCGACCAACATCCATCACAAACGGGCGTGGGGTATTGAGTACCGCAGACAATACTTCACTCATGAATAATGTAATAGCTGTAAAGATGAAGGCTTTAATAATCCCTGTTTTTACTTCGTAACTACCACGGAACCAGGCAATAGCAAAAATCAGCAAAAAAAGATAAACCAGGTCATGCGCAATCAGGGAGGCATAGTTGATTATCCAGATCGAAGCTTGGTCGGGTACATTTAAGATATGAAACAGGTAAAGATTCAATTGGTCAAGGGACATGAGCAGAGAAGACTGGAATAAATGTCCGTTACTCTAAACCGGTCAAACCTCAATTCCTACCTGAGTTTGTATGAATTTGTAGCCTCGCTTTTTAAAGAATATTCACATGATAAAGAACCACCCAAAAGGGTGGTTCTTAAAAGTGCGAATAATATAATGAAGTCTTATTTAAACTGAATCGCCCCATTCGCGCTGACCGTCATTTGCGATTCGCCCGCCGCAACTTCCTGCTCAGGAACCGCCATATCAGCCGATGCAGATTTCATCATGGCCATACGCGGTACTGGCTGTGGTGAATAGTTATTAGTATTCAGGTTTAAGTTCACCAGTTGATAACTCGGTTTGTTCCAGGTCTGGGTGAGTGCCTGTGCGCGTTGCTGGAAGTTTTTGGTGGCTTCAATCATCAGCTCGCTTTCAACTTTTTTACGCTTTTCGTCAGATACCTTGAAATTAATCGACTGGGTCTGGAAGTGCTGTTGTAATTCAGCAATCAATTGAGATGTCGCTTTAAAATCTTTTGATTCCAGACGAATCTGGGCACGACCACGCCATTCTTTTAATTTGCGGTTGTCATTGTCATAAATAGGGTAAGTACTTTGTGCCCCAGTCTCGATTTTCACAGTAGGATATTTGCGTGCTGTGGCGATCGCCTGATTCATCAGCTGGTTAATTTGAGTGGCCAGTTCAGCTGGTTGTTTGTTGGATTTTTCAATATAAAGCACAGCATGCATTTCATCATTTGAGATTTCACGGCTAGCCTCTGCTGAAAGATTAACAACATTATAATTCAGAGATTCAGCAGGAGCTGCAAATGCGCCTGTGGCGAGGGTGCTGGCAAGGATCAAACTGGTAAGTGCTAAGAGACGCATGAAATTGTCCTGTTTTTCTTAAAATTGGCCATCTAAGCCGTTGTTAAAATATTAAATCTCAATTGTGATCTTTTTACGAAATATTTGTCGTAAGAGTGTTAAATTTTCTTTAATTTTATCTCATTATTTGATTTATATTTATTATTAATAATTAAATACTTAATGAATAATTTTAAGATTGATTACCGGAATGTCGCCTGCGCTACAAAAAAGCATAAAAGAACACGCTTTTCTTTCTGCTGTCACACTGTAAGATGATGATTTAGGGGATGGATTAGCATGATGTTTTTTTTCGATAAAGATTAGGACAAAATGTGACTGAAAGTTGTTTATTTTCCTGAAAAATTCGGTATCATCCGCCTCCTAGTTATTCGAATACAAAACTGCTAGCTAGAACCTTTATAAAGCGCCGAGTCAAAGGACCAAACGTCACCAGACTTATTTCTTTCACCCATATCAGAGATGGTAATTCGATATGAGCGTTACTTCTGTAAACCCTGCCACCAATTCCACAAACGAATACTACTTGACTCGCCAAAGTCAGATGGAATCGAATGTGCGTAGTTATCCACGTAAATTACCGTTAGCGATAGCGAAAGCACAAGGTTGCTGGGTTACCGATGTTGAAGGTACTGAGTACCTTGATTGTTTAGCTGGGGCAGGGACGTTGGCTTTAGGCCATAATCATCCTGCAGTCATTCAAAGTATCCAAGATACGATTGCAAGCGGTTTACCATTGCATACGTTGGATCTTACTACTCCTTTAAAAGATGCTTTTACTGAAGCACTTCTTTCTTATCTTCCAGGTGGTCAAGAAGAATACTGCTTGCAGTTCTGTGGTCCATCGGGTGCAGATGCAACCGAAGCCGCGATTAAACTGGCAAAAACCTTTACTGGTCGTAGCTCAGTGATCAGCTTTTCTGGCGGCTACCACGGTATGACCCACGGTGCATTGGCAATGACAGGTAACCTATCTGCGAAAAATGCAGTGAACGGTTTGATGCCGGGTGTACAGTTCATGCCGTATCCGCATGAATACCGTTGCCCATTGGGTCTTGGTGGTGAAGCCGGTGTTGATGCTTTAACTTATTTCTTTGAAAACTTCATTGAAGATGTCGAAAGTGGTGTGACCAAACCTGCAGCTGTAATTCTTGAAGCGATTCAAGGTGAAGGCGGTGTGGTAACGGCGCCAGTAAAATGGTTGCAAAAAATCCGTGAAGTGACTGAAAAACACAACATCGTATTGATTCTTGATGAAGTTCAGGCTGGTTTTGCACGTTCAGGCAAAATGTTTGCATTCGAACACGCAGGGATTGAACCTGATGTTGTAGTGATGTCTAAAGCCGTAGGTGGTAGCTTACCGCTTGCCGTACTTGGTATTAAACGTAAGTTTGATGCTTGGCAGCCAGCAGGTCATACCGGTACTTTCCGTGGTAACCAATTGGCGATGGGTACAGGTCTTGCAACGATCAATACCATTAAAGAACAGAACCTGGCTCAAAATGCACAAGAGCGTGGTGATTTCCTGCAAGCTGAACTTAAAAAACTGGCTACTGAATTCCCGTGTATCGGTAACGTGCGTGGCCGTGGTCTGATGATCGGCGTTGAAATCGTAGATGAGCGCAAAGATGCGGATCATATGGGTTCTTTACCTGCTGATGGTCAGTTGGCTGCAGCGATCCAAACCGCTTGTTTCAACAATAAATTATTGCTTGAGAAAGGTGGTCGTAACGGTACAGTGATTCGTTTACTTTGCCCGTTGATCATTACTCAAGACGAATGTGTTGAAGTGATTGCTCGTTTCAAAAAATCGGTTGCTGAAGCACTAGTTGCAGTTCGAGGCGCATAATTCATGGTAGATTTCGCAGAACATCGTAAAGCGTTACTCTGCAATGATGCTGCATCCATTGCTGACTATCAGGCTGGCATGGACCAAGCGACCAAAGCGGTTGCGGCATGGTTGCAAAACGACAAAATGTACACTGGCGGCAGCATTAACGAGCTACGCAGTGCGATTGCATTTAATCCTTCAAAAGAAGGTTTGGGTGTAGAAAAATCTCTTGAGCGTATGGTTGGGCTATTCCTCAACAAGAGCTTAAAAGTACATCATCCACATTCACTTGCGCATCTTCACTGTCCAACAATGGTGACCAGTCAGATCGCGGAAGTGCTGATTAACGCAACCAACCAGTCAATGGACTCATGGGATCAAAGCCCGGCCGGTTCGTTGATGGAAGTTCAGCTGATTGACTGGTTACGTCAAAAAGTCGGCTATGGTGCAGGTCAGGCCGGTGTATTCACTTCTGGTGGGACACAGTCTAACTTGATGGGCGTATTGCTGGCGCGTGATGCTTGCATTGCGAAAAACTGGAAAGACGAAAACGGTAATCCGTGGTCGGTTCAGCGCGATGGTATTCCTGCGGATGCGATGCATAATGTCAAAGTCATCTGTTCTGAAAATGCACATTTCTCTGTGCAAAAGAACATGGCGATGATGGGCATGGGCTTCCAGTCAGTGGTCACTGTTCCTGTGAATGAAAATGCACAGATGGACGTAGATGCACTGGAAAAAACCATGGCGCATCTTCAGTCTGAAGGCAAGATCGTGGCATGTGTGGTGGCAACAGCGGGTACAACGGATGCTGGTGCGATTGATCCATTGAAAGCAATTCGTGAAATCACCAATAAATATGGCGCGTGGATGCACATCGATGCGGCATGGGGTGGTGCACTGATTCTATCCAATGACTATCGTTCTATGCTGGACGGGATTGAGCTGTCGGATTCGATCACGCTTGATTTCCATAAGCATTATTTCCAAACCATTTCTTGTGGCGCGTTCCTGCTGAAAGATGAAGCGAATTACCGTTTCATGCATTATGAAGCAGAGTATCTGAACTCCGCTTATGATGAAGAGCATGGCGTTCCTAACCTGGTATCGAAGTCACTACAAACGACGCGTCGTTTTGATGCATTGAAATTGTGGATGACAGTTGAAGCACTGGGCGAAGAGCTTTATGGTTCGATGATCGATCATGGCGTGAAATTAACCCGTGATGTGGCAGACTACATTAAAGCGACTGATGGTCTGGAGCTTCTGCTTGAGCCTCAATTCGCGTCTGTCTTGTTCCGTGTGGTTCCAGCGGGATATCCGGTTGAATTACTCGATACGCTCAATCAAAACGTAGCAGACGAACTGTTTGCGCGTGGTGAAGCGAACATTGGTGTGACGAAAGTCGGTCAGGTTCAGTCTCTGAAAATGACCACTTTAAGCCCGGTTGCAACGCTTGATAACGTGAAGAACTTGCTGGCATTAGTACTTGCAGAAGCGGATCGTATCAAAGATTCAATCGCTGACGGTACTTATACGCCACCCATTGCATAAGTGATGGTGGTGTGAAAAAAAGGAGATCGAAATGATCTCCTTTTTTGTGCGCTTAAAAATAAAAAAAGGTCCTTTCCCAGATCGAAATTCCTCACAAAAACACGGAAGGTCTGAATCCCGTTTGGCCTGTTATTTATTTGTCATAGGCTTATGTAAAACTGGGGAGCAGGATTTATCCTGAGTTCAGGTTTATAAAAATTGTTACATGTCATTGGTCTAAAATTTTTTATTGAAGTGAATGACATAAAGAACTTAATCATTGAAATCCATAAAAATTTAATCAAGAAAAAGCCGCTAGATTAAAAATCACTAAATCGTAATAAAGCTGTAACTTATCTGTCATATTCTAAAATCAAAATGCAGGTATCGAAAGAAGTACAAAACTGAATAAAAAGTGGTGTACTCCAAATTTGCATAAATGAGAGAGATACTAGAATGCGCTTTACAAATATAGCTTTAGCATTAGCAGTAACCGGGGCAACTGCTGTAACGACTGCACACGCAGCACGTGACACCATCCAAATTGCAGGTTCTTCAACTGTACTTCCATATGCCAGTATCGTGGCAGAAGAATTCGGTAATACTTTTCCACAGTTTAAAACACCAGTTGTCGGTTCTGGCGGTTCTTCAGGTGGTTTAAAACAGTTCTGTAATGGCGTGGGTGATAATACGATTGATATCGCAAACTCTTCTCGTCAAATCAAGAGTACAGAGCTGGCAGAATGTAAAAAGAATGGCGTTAACCAAGTCCTAGAAATCAAAATTGGTTATGACGGTATTGTGTTTGCATCGAATGCAAACAAAGCGGCTTATAAACTGCGTCCACAACATGTCTTCGCTGCACTTGCTGCACAACTTCCATCAAATGGAAAAATGGTCGCTAACCCGTACACGCGTTGGAACCAAATTGACAAAGCACTTCCGAATGAACCTATCACCCTGGTAATTCCTGCGTCGAATCATGGTACGCGCGAAGTCTTCCAGGAGAAAATGGTGGATGCAGGTTGTGAAACGTATGCTGCAATTAAGTCTCTAGACAAAGATGCTAAGAAAAAAGCTTGTACAACATTCCGTAAAGATGGCCGTGTGGTTGAGATTGCCGGTGACTATACCGAAACATTGGCACGTTTAAAAACTTCTCCAAGTGCCGTAGGTGTGTTTGGGCTAGGTTTCTATGACCAGAACCGTGACCGTCTACGTGTTGCCACAGTGAACAATGTAGCGCCTTCTGAAAAGACCATCTTGAATGGTGCTTATCCGGTATCACGCCCATTGTTCTTCTACGTAAAAGGCGAGCATTTGAAATCGATCAAAGGCTTACCGCAGTTCACAGAATACTTCCTGAACAAGAAAGTATCTGGCAAAGGCTCTAAGCTGGAAAAAGCAGGTCTGATTTCAATGTCTGATAAAGAACGTGCAGCAGTCCTGGCAAATTTCAAGGCTGGTAAAGCGGTTGTTGTGAAGTAATAAATGATTTTGAAAACGCTGGTGGTAGGGTCAACCTACCATCGGCTTTTTGCGATAAACAAGTTTTTTCAAACCATGAAAATTGAAAAAACAGTGGAGAATACATGAATCTGCTACTTATAGGTGTGTTATTGGCCATCATGGCCATAGCCTATCAAATCGGATTAAGTAAAAGCCGTAGCTTAGCAGGTAAGGGAAGCAATTCTGCAAACTTACACTCGCGTCCCGGATATTATGGTGCCCTGGTTGCACTATGGTGTGGTATCCCTGCGTTTTTAATTTTGATTGTTTGGAATATGGTAGAACCCACTTTTCTGGAGCAGGTGGTACTCAACCATTTGCCAGAAAATGTTTCGGCCAGTCTGGATCCGGCAAGTTTGAGCGTTGTGATTGATCGCGTTCAGGCACTTGCCTCAGGTTTTGGAGTGAGTGATACACCTGCAGCCTATGAAGTCGCAGCCGCAGAGCAATTGGCTAAATTCTCGACCATTGGTACCTTTGCCAAATTGGCAGTCGTGATTTCGGCGGCGCTGGCTGGTCTGGTCTGGGCCAAGAAACATATTAGTCAGGAATTCCGTGCACGTAACCAAGTCGAAAAAATGATTAATATCGGCCTGGCATTGTGTTCAGGTGTGGCGATTCTGACCACTCTCGGGATTGTGATGTCGATGTTTGGCGAGGCGATGCGTTTCTTCAGCTTCGTTAGCCCACTCGATTTCTTCTTTGGTACCCAATGGAACCCAGGGTTTAGCACCTCTGGCAGTGCTGAAGGCAGTTATGGTTTATTGCCACTGCTCTGGGGCACGCTCATGGTCAGCGGGATCGCGCTTCTGGTCGCGGTTCCAGTAGGCCTGATGATTGCGATCTATCTGGCCGAATACGCTTCACCGCGATTCCGCTCTTGGGCAAAACCTACAATTGAAGTGTTGGCGGGTATTCCTACGATTGTCTATGGTGTCTTTGCTTTGATGATCATCGGCCCATTCCTTAAAAGCATGGGTGCTCTGGTCGGACTCGAAATTAATGCCACCAGCGCGCTGACCGCCGGTCTGGTCATGGGCATCATGATTATTCCGTTCGTATCTTCTCTGTCAGATGACATCATCACTCAGGTGCCGCGTGCCTTACGTGATGGCTCTTTGGGTTTGGGTGCCACCAAATCTGAAACGATCCGTCAGGTAGTTTTACCCGCAGCCTTGCCGGGTATTATTGGTGCGTTCCTGTTGGCGGCGTCACGTGCGATTGGTGAGACCATGATCGTGGTTCTTGCAGCCGGGAACAGCCCACAGTTGCATGCCAATCCACTTGAAGCCGTGTCTACGGTCACGATTACCATCGTGAATCAGCTAACTGGCGATACTGACTTTGCTAGTCCACAAGCACTGGTGGCCTTTGCACTAGGACTGACGCTATTCGTCATTACCTTAGGTTTGAACATTGTTGCACTGATCATCGTGCGTAAATATCGTGAGCAATACGACTAATGAGTACTTCAAATACAACGCCTGTGGATCAGCGTATTGATCCATCCATCGCCGCCGAGCTGCGTGAAAAGCGTAAGAAGACCATTCAAAGCTCTTTGGCACGACGTCATCGTAAAGAAAAAACCTTTCGTTTATTTGGTTTCTCTGCGGTACTGGCAGGTCTGTTCTTTGTGGTATTGCTGTTCGGGAGTATTTTATCCAAAGGTTTGCCTGCATTCTGGCAAAGCAGCATGAGTTTGCCGATTCATTTCGATCCAGCCATTGTGGATATTGGTCCAAAACCGAAGCCAGCTGCAGGAGAATCTCCAGCACAGTTTGAAGATCGCTTTATTGCCTGGCAGACCGAAGTGGGAATGGTGGATTGGGATGCGTTGATTATCAACGGCATGATCGCCAAAGATAGCAAGCTGGAAAGCCAGCGTGATGAACTGGGTTCTTTATATACTAGTTCTGAGGCGTACCGTTTGCGCGACATGGTCATGAATGATCCGAGTCTGGTCGGTCAAAGCAAGGAAGTGAAAATTCTGGCTGATGCCAATGTCGATGTCTGGCTAGCGGGAAATATTGACCGTGATCTTCCTGATGAACAGCAGCAGCTCAGTCCTGAAGTACGTCAGGTGGCGGACGAGATGAAAGCCGCTGGTGTGATTGAAAATAGTTTCAATACCAATATTTTCACCAGTCCTGATTCACGCAGCTCACCAGCAACTTCTGGCTTGGCAGGTGCCTTCATGGGCTCACTGTTCATGATGATGATCGTGATCTTTATCTCGATTCCAATCGGGGTGGCCTCTGCGATCTATCTGGAAGAGTTTGCACCAAAAAACTGGATTACTGATGTGGTCGAAGTCAATATCAATAACCTGGCAGCCGTACCATCGATTGTCTTCGGTCTGTTGGGTGCAGCGATCTTCATTGGCTGGATGCATTTGCCACTGTCAGCACCATTGGTGGGTGGTCTGGTGCTGAGTCTGATGACCTTACCGACTGTGATCATCACCACACGCGCATCACTTAAAGCGGTTCCACCTTCGATTCGTCAGGCAGCTTTGGGCCTCGGTGCTTCCCGCATCCAGACAGTATTCCATCACGTCTTGCCTTTGGCTTTACCGGGTATTTTGACAGGCGCAATCATTGGGGTCGCACAGGCTTTGGGTGAAACCGCACCATTGTTATTAATCGGAATGAGTGCTTTTGTTGCCAGCGTTCCAGCCACACCATTTGATCAGTCAACGGCTTTACCGGTGCAGATTTTCTTATGGCAAGGCAATGAATTGCGTAACTTCTTTGAAGGGCGTACTGCAGCAGCAATTATTGTACTTCTGGCCATGATGATCAGCTTAAACAGTCTGGCCATCTGGTTACGTAAGAAATTTGAAGTCCGTTGGTAATAGGGGCAGAATCATGAACACAACTGTTATTCAAAATTCCTTAAAAAAGGATCAAATCGTGAATCCACAACAGACACAATTCACCTCGGATGAGGCAACTCAAAAGCCAGCAACTCCGTTTGTTTCCCAGTTCGATACGCAAAGCAGCAAAAAAGATGCGAAGTCGACGAATGTGAAACTTAGTACTTCTGATGTGCATGTGTACTATGGTGAAGCGGAAGCGATTAAAGGCATTGACCTGAACATTTATGAAAATGAAGTGATTGCTTTTATTGGGCCATCAGGCTGTGGTAAATCGACTTTTCTGCGTACCTTAAACCGCATGAACGATACCATTGATAGCTGCCGTGTAACCGGTAAAGTGATGCTGGACAATCAGGATATTTATGATCCAAACCTGGATGTGGTCTTGCTACGTGCACAGGTTGGTATGGTTTTCCAGAAGCCAAACCCATTTCCGAAATCAATCTTCGATAATGTCTCCTATGGCCCAAAACTGCATGGTTTGGCGCGTGACAAGTACGATCTTGAAGAAATTGTCGAAGGCAGCTTGCGTAAAGCCGGTCTGTGGGAAGAAGTGAAAGATCGTTTGAATCAACCGGGAACAGGTTTGTCAGGTGGTCAGCAGCAACGTCTGTGTATCGCGCGTACGATCGCAGTCAGTCCAGAAGTAATTTTGATGGATGAACCGTGTTCGGCACTCGATCCCATTGCAACCGCCAAAGTGGAAGAGCTGATTTCTGAGCTATCTACGCAATATACCATCGCGATCGTAACTCACTCCATGCAACAGGCAGCACGTGTATCGGATCGTACTGCGTATTTCCATTTGGGTGATCTGATAGAAGTCAACTCGACTGAAAAAGTCTTTACCCAGCCGGATCATCAGTTGACTGAAGCCTATATTACAGGGCGTTTCGGTTAATCCGATCTCTAGAATAAGAGCCGTAAGGCTCTTTTTTTATAGGTGAAATAGATGGTGATAATCGTAATAATTCTCGAAATAAAGTTGAAAAAAACCGAAATTGACCTAATCTAAAGGAATAAATCCGAATTAAATAGAGAATAGATTTTTTATGTTATTTCATACTCCGAAACTGTCCGCTGAAATCCGTATTAGTCATCTCAATGCGCGTATCAATGAACAACGAAAAAAAATAGCGCAAACTACTGGCTCTAAACTGGAACTTTTACAGTTATCGCAACAACTGTCAAAAGAAGCGCGTGCACGTAAGAAAACCAATCAAAAAATCTATGTGCTCGATTTTAAAGGTGATATGGCTGCTTCTGCGGTAGAAGGCTTACGTGAAGAAATCACTCTGATTCTGGCCACAGCCAAAGCAGGTCGTGACCGCGTTGTAGTGCGTCTGGAAAGTCCGGGGGGCATGGTCCATGGTTATGGACTTGCAGCAGCTCAACTGGTACGTTTACGCGAGGCAGGTTTTCATCTGACCATCTGTGTCGATAAAGTAGCCGCTAGTGGCGGTTATATGATGGCGTGTATTGCCAATGAGATTATTTCTGCACCATTCGCGATTGTTGGTTCAATTGGTGTGGTTGCTCAAGTCCCCAACTTTAACCGCCTACTGAAAGACAATAAAATCGACTTTGAACTCTATACCGCTGGACAGTACAAACGTACCGTGACTATGTTTGGTGAAAATACCGAAGAGGGTAAGGCTAAGTTTGAAGAAGAACTACAGCAAACCCATGCTTTATTCAAACATTTCGTTGAGAAGTATCGCCCGCAGCTGAATATTGAAAAAGTGGCCACTGGTGAGCATTGGTATGGTCGGGATGCGCTGGATCTAAATCTGGTGGATAAACTGCAAACCTCAGATGAATACCTGCTCAACTTGTTGACCCAACATGATATCTATTCCATCCAGACCCGCAAGAAACCAACTTTGGGTGAAAAACTCGGCCTGCAAGCAGCGCAAATTGCTGATTCACTGATACCCACTGTCATGAATAACGTTATGGAAAGCTTAAGTAAAGCAAACGCAAATCTGGTGCAAATACGTGATCCAAAACTTTAATCCAATTGATCTTGAATGAATTTTAAAGCTCACTTCGGTGGGCTTTTTTATTTTTTGAAATCATATTGTTGTGATATAAGTGGAGTACTCTGATTGAGTCTAGGCTCATATGCTCACGTTTATTTTGTTGCTTGGGTTTTTTAGTATCGTATTTATTCCGATGTTATGTATGCTTTATTCTGAAGCAAAATTAACTCAGGATAATTCTAAGAAGGTTTTGTTTTGGCTGAGTTTTCTACCCGGCGTTTGTATCTTTCTGCTGTATAGCTTTCTAAAGCCCAATGATCCACCTGTTATTCCATCGAAAGAATGTGGCGTTGTGCAGTTTTATCAGATGCATAAAGTTCGAGGTGGTAACGAATTTGAACGTGTGAGTATTCGCTTTGATGGCGCTCAATATAGTCGGCATTTATTCTTCGATAAGCATCTGGATAAAATCCCTCAAGGCCAAAAGGCCTGCTTTGAATATCTAGATAAGTTCAAATATCCACATTTGTCAGAATCTAAGTTTGTTCAATGGATTGAACCGAATGAAATGTAAACCATCACTGAAACTAATCAGATAAAATAAAGCATATTTTATTGTTAGAGCAGAAACATGGCTATAGCTGAAGCATTTCTTGCGACGCAAAATTGTTATTTTAATTATGAATTTGAAGAACTTTATTTAGAGGATGATTTTCCTGAGGAGTTATCTGTGTCACTGCGTGGCATAATGCTCCGTCATGAGATTCAATATCCTGATGCAACCTATTTCATTTATTACAGTGAGATGTTGACGGGGAATGAACTGCAAAAAATGAAGGATGATTGGATGCGATATTGCCCACATTCATAATTGAAGATATGAATGTAATTAAATGCGTGATCCAAAACTTTAATTCAGCTATTAGATTGTGATTTTAAAAGCTCACTTCGATGAGCTTTTTTGATTTTTCGGTATCAATTGCAGCCCGCCTATTATCGCCGCGCCAATCGTAGCAAGCAAGATGTCTTTGTGCGCATCCCACATATCACCTTGTTGTCCATTATAGTTTTCAGCTTCTTCAGGAGATAAACCAATCGCAATCAGCCATTCCAGCCACTCATAGATCATACTGCTGGCCACCACAAACTGAATCACCAGCAGGAAAATGACCACGGGTTTTTGCTGTGGTAACCAGACCTGAAACAGGCGATGGAAAATTGGATAAAGTAATAATCCGTAGGCCAGATGGACAAATCGGTCGAACATATTGCGTGACCAGTGCATCACTTCATTCAGATTAAAGCCAAAAATCTGCTCGATCCATTGGTTATAAGGCACATAAGAATACAGATAGTGCGCAGCAATCACATGAACAATCAAAAAAAGAATATATAAATTAAAACTTAAAAAATTCAGGCCGATTTTATACAGGCAGATGAGCAGCATGATGATCATGAAAACTGTGCCTGCCTGATGCAAGAGATAAGCTTCCAGTTCTAAAGGACGAATACTGGCAAGCAAAATCGCCAGAATTAAAATGCCCAAGCTCAGATAATGTTTGGCGGAAAGTCGATGATCAATCATGTCGTTATTATGAAATATCTTTTTTAAAATAAAACACATTATAAATAAAAAGGCGAAGCCTGAGCTTCGCCTTTTCGTCTTATTGCAAATTAGATTTTTTTAATCAGCTCAGCCACTTGTTTGGCCTGGTCAGCAGCATTACCTGTATATGATGCAGGGGTCATTTCCGCTAAACGCGCACGGTCAGCAGCAGGAACAGCTTCTAACTCGTTACCGTTTACGAAATCTACCATCATGTCGCGAGTCATGGCTTGACCACGAGTCAGGGCTTTTAATTTTTCGTACGGTTTTTCAACGTTGTAACGACGCATTACAGTTTGAATAGGCTCAGCCAATACTTCTTGCGCATTGTCTAAATCTTCATTGATACGCGCAGCATTCAACTCAAGTTTACCAATACCTTTAGAGCAAGCTTCAAAAGCAATTAAGCTTTGCGCAAAACCAACACCCATGTTACGAAGCACAGTAGAGTCAGTCAGGTCACGCTGCCAACGAGAAATTGGCAGTTTTTCACCAAGGTGTGCAAGTACAGCATTTGCAATACCCAAGTTACCTTCAGAGTTTTCAAAGTCGATCGGGTTAACTTTGTGCGGCATGGTTGAAGAACCAACTTCGCCTTCTTTCAGTTTTTGCTTGAAGAAACCAAGAGAGATATAGCCCCAAACATCACGGTTAAAATCGATCAGAATAGTGTTGAAACGACGCAGCGCATCAAACAATTCAGCCATATAATCGTGTGGCTCGATTTGAGTGGTGTACGGGTTGAAGTCTAGACCCAGAGACTCTACAAATGCTCGTGAATGCGCAGGCCAGTTGATGTCTGGGTAAGCAGAGTAGTGCGCATTGTAGTTACCGACTGCACCATTGATTTTGCCCAGTAGCTCAACATTTTTAAACTGTTTGATTTGACGTGCAAGACGGTAAGCCACGTTTGCCATTTCTTTACCCAAAGTCGTCGGGCTTGCAGTTTGACCATGAGTACGAGACAACATTGGCTGGTCTGCATGCTTTTCAGAAAGCGCAACGATTGAATCAATGATTTGCTGCATAGATGCAACTAGTACATCACGACCGCTTTTCAGCATCAAGGCATGTGACAGATTGTTAATATCTTCAGACGTACATGCAAAGTGAATGAATTCACCGGCATTTTTAAGTTCTTCGATACCAGCGATTTTTTCTTTCAGGAAATACTCAACCGCTTTAACGTCGTGGTTAGTGGTGCGTTCGATCTCTTTGATGCGATTGGCATCATCTTCAGAAAAATCGCTCACAATCGCATCAAGCGCTGCATTAGTTTCGCCTGAAAACGCCGGTACTTCAGTAATTTCCGGGTGGTTTGCAAGCGCTTGTAACCAACGCACTTCAACAGTCACACGAGCATGGATTAAACCAAACTCAGAAAGAAAGGGACGTAGAGCATCACATTTGCTCGCGTAACGTCCATCTAATGGAGAAAGTGCAGTTAAAGCGTTCATATCGATTCCTTAGATTTTGGAATTAAACGTAAAACAAAACACGTGCAGCATCAGTTAAACCACCTGAAACTGTAAACGCGCTAGATTCTGAATATCTTGTAGCAACTTGCGTTTGCCAAATACCATACCCCAAGAGCTGCCACCGAGCTGACGCCACAGATGCGCCATTTGCAAACCGGTAAATAAGGACGCACGAATGCGGTTGGTGTGTCCGGCATCTTTAAAGGCTTCGGCATTGCCACGTACCATAATACGCGGATTAATCTGTCCGGCCGTATCGACATAGGTTTGAGCAAGGTTGGCAATGATGCTGGGGTGCAGGTAATTATTATCGAAGAAGGAGAGCTGTCTGAGAATTTTCTGTTGAGACTGTTCAATAATTTCAACAAATTTGGGGTTGCTATAGACCTTCTTTTCTAACTGAAGAAGTGCCATCGCATAGCTCATGGGAAGTTTAGTGCTGGAAAGTTTTGGAATTCTGGATTTGGGTGAAGTATTGAAGGGTTGAATAATGCTGCTTTCTAATGTTTTTAAACCTAAGGAAATATCGGCCAGCTGATTAAAAAAGTCGAGTGTCTGGGCATTCTGATTGCTGCCGGGACGGATATTAAGACTGGCTCTAATCAACTGTTCAAAATAAAAGTTACCACTTTCACCAATACTTTGCTGCCCCGTCAATGCAGTCATATGGGTTAGCTGGGTGGCCTGAAACACACCCGCTAATGCCAAAGCACGATTTTGACGAGTATTCAACGTTGTGGCTGGTTGAAATGGTAACTCCGTCATGCCGAATTCATCCTTTTATAAAATCAGGTTTAGGTGCATTGGTATGATGAATCACACCACCTCCTAAACAAACTTCACCTGAATAGAACACCACGCTTTGACCTGGGGTCACTGCACGTTGAGGTTCATCAAACTCAACACGAACACCATTCGGTGATTCTGAATCTTGATACACAGTACATGCTTGATCAGTCTGACGGTAACGGGTTTTGGCTGTACAGCGGAAACCTGTTTCAGGAATATCTTGCTCACCTGCCACCCAGTCAATCGCCTCACTCCAAAGTATGGTGCTTTGCATCAGTGGGTGTTCATGGCCTTGGCCGACCACCAGACGATTGCCTTCGATATCTTTATGCAATACGAACCAGGCGCCTTCAGCGACGCCTTTCATACCGCCAATACCAATACCACCGCGTTGACCGAGCGTATAGTACATTAAGCCGTGATGATCACCAACCTCTTTACCGTCTTCCAGTACGATTTTTCCGGGTTGAGCAGGTAAATATTGCTTCAAGAAGTCATTAAATCGACGTTCACCAATGAAACAGATGCCAGTCGAGTCTTTTTTCTTGGCCGTGACCAGATCTAATTCTTCTGCAATTTTACGGACTTGTGGCTTTTCAATTTCACCAACAGGGAACAGGGTCTTGTTAATTTCACGACCATGAACCGCATGCAGGAAATAGGTCTGGTCTTTGTTATTGTCTACACCACGCAGTAGCGGTGCATATTCTTCACCACGTGAATTGGTCATGGTTTCACCACGACGGCAATAATGACCTGTTGCAATAAAGTCTGCACCTAGGTTAATCGCGTGATCTAAGAAGGCACGGAATTTAATTTCTTTATTACATAAAATGTCTGGGTTTGGCGTACGGCCAGCCGCATATTCCGCCAGGAAATGCTCGAATACGCGATCCCAATATTCCATGGCAAAGTTCGCAGTATGCAGCTTAATTCCGATTTTGTCGCAAACGGCCTGAGCATCGGCAAGGTCATCCATCGCCGTGCAATATTCTGTGCCGTCATCTTCTTCCCAGTTTTTCATGAAAAGACCTTCAACCTGATAACCTTGTTGAAGTAAAAGGGCAGCAGAAACAGATGAATCTACACCACCTGACATACCGACGATGACACGTTGTTGCATAGGATTAGGCATCCAAATTTGAAATTAAGGGAGAATTTTGGTGCTCGTAAATGAGCGATAAAGGGTATTTTTGACCTGAAAGTGCATCTTGTACGGCTTTAATCACTAATGGACTACGTGCACGAGCAGATTCAATCAGTTCATCGAGCGTCATCCAGACCGCGCCGACAATATCTGTATCTAAAGTGGCATTGGGGTCATAGTCAATGGATTTGGCTAAAAAGCAGAAACGAAAATATGTCCGATCCGGGAACATCGGTGGGGTATAAGTATAAATACCTAGCAGTGATTCAATACTCACTGTATGTCCGGTTTCTTCCATGGTTTCGCGAATGGCAGCTTCAATAATAGTTTCGCCACATTCGATATGACCCGCAGGCTGATTAAATACCGTGTGTGTCACACCTTCTGTATGTTCTTCTACAAACAGTAATTTTCCGTCTTTTTCAACGACAGTTGCGACAGTGACATGAGCAGTCCAAGCAGTCATAAAGCAGCACCATGGAAAAGGATGCACTATTGTATAAAATTTTAGGGTGTGTGGCTATGTTGAGAGCAGGTTTCTTTAAGCGACTTAATGCATTAATGAATAATCAACCAATGATAATCATGGTATTTGGGGTTAATGAATTACAGAGAAAATAAATGCTGAAGTGATCATTTTAGAACTGGGAAAACGCACATAAAAATAGTATAGCGGGGCTGTTAATATTTTTTCAGGACTTGGAGAAATGCTGATGGGGATCAGAAGCTTGATTTCCAAAACAATTATTTAAAGTAATGAGGACTATAACTGAAAGTTGATATATCAGATAGTTATACCCTTTATAGCACGACGAAAAAGCCTAAATTAGCTAGATAAGTGATGATGTTGGTCTTAAAAGTATTCTGAATGATGCCTACAAATATTTTTATAGAGTTATGTGTCTAGCCTATTGACTTCAAACAAGACAAGTTTGAAGATAAGAAGGTTGAGTAAATATCAATCAATTTTTAAAAAAGAAGAAAAATAACCGAATATAATTAAAAAGTTAAGAGATATTATAAACCTTCTAGTATTGTCTAATTTTTTAACTGCATTCTGATTTAATGCAAAGTTTTCTTCATCATGCATCAAAAAATAAACTTATAAACCCAACATTAAAAAAATATTTTGAGCAGGTTGACATGATGACACCGCCAAATTCAAATATTGGTTTTCGATTAGATATCAATGGACTGCGTGCCTATGCGGTATTAATGGTCTTGTTTTTTCACTTCAAAGTTCCAGGGTTTAATGCAGGCTTTTTGGGTGTAGATATATTTTTTGTCATTTCAGGATTCCTGATGACAGCAATCATTTGCAGCAGTCTTGAAAAAAACAGCTTCAAATTATTTGATTTTTATATGGCACGGATAAGACGGATTTTTCCTGCCCTGATGATACTTATTATTATTTTGCTGGTTTTAGGGTGGTTTTGGTTACCCTTACCTGACTATATGTTTTTGGGTACGCAATCGAGTAGTGCTCTGTCTTTTAACTCTAATCTTTATTACTGGCGTACTTCTAATTACTTTGATGGCACTGCTCATGAAAAGTGGTTATTACATACATGGACATTGGGTATTGAGTTTCAATTTTATCTATTATTACCTATTTACTTGTTACTACTGACAAAAATTAAATCGGAACGCCGTACCTTATTATACGGATTATGTTTTGCATTTCTGGGATCTCTCCTTTTAAGCATCGCGATATCTCATTCGAAACCCGTAGCTTCCTTTTATTTATTGCCTGTTCGAGGCTGGGAGTTCGTTGCTGGTGGGTTGGTTTATTTAGCTGCGAAAGAATTTCCACAATTACAAAGATTTGCCAAGGTGTACTTTGTAGCGGGATGTTTTTTATTGTTATTGGCCATGTTGATCATTCATAAGGGGTTAGTTTGGCCTTCTGCTTGGGCGGCGTTACCAGTACTGGGTACAGTACTGGTTATATTGTCACAACAGGAAGACTCCATGTTAACCACGCACCCTGTTGCACAATGGTTGGGAGATCGTTCATATTCGATTTACTTGTGGCATTGGCCGGTTGTGGTTGGCTTGTATTTTGGTAGTGTGCAAGATGATTTAAACTGGATACTATTTGGTTTGGTGCTTAGTCTGATACTGGGGCATCTTTCCTATTTACTGGTTGAAATACCCTCACGCCAATTTTTAACGAAATTTCGTCTTTCCAGACAAGCTCTAGTCATCTTTAGTTTTGGTTTGCTTGCGAGTTTATCTGCAATCGCGATCAGTGCCAAACTACTTCCATTTGAAGAAATTCGATTACCTAAAATTGTAGAGATTGCTGCTGCAGAAACATGGGATATAGATCCTAGGCGTGAAGAGTGTAATGCCTCTCATGACAAAATAGGGTCGCCGAGTTGTGTGTACGGAAAAGAAAAAATTTTAGCAATTTTAATGGGGGATAGTCATGCATCAGCAATAGCAAGTTCTTTGGGTACAGCAGCCTCTCACTTTAACTCAGGTGTGATTTCCTGGTTTATGGATAGCTGTCCTACACTGGATGGCATTCGATATATAGATCATAAAGAGTACAGTGCGGATTCATGTGATCTTCTAAATCAATGGGCAAATGAAGAATTAAAAAAATATCCTAATATTCCGCTAGTTTTGGTCAGTCGTACTTCAGAGTATGTAAAAGGTGTGAATGAGCCTGACCAATCGGAACGGTCTAAACTAGCACCAGTCTACTTCAGTAAAAAATATCTTTATAATGAGGATAGGCAGTTTATAAAGGAATTTTCCCAAGTTTTAGTTGATACAGCATGTCGTTTGGCAAAAGACCGACCGGTTTATTTAATGCGACCAATACCAGAGTTCGGAATAGATATTCCCAAGACCATTTCGCATAAGCTGGTTATACATGGTGCTGTGGAAGATATGAAGCTTTCACTTTCTGAATATCATAAACGGCATAAAATTGTTTGGGATGCTCAGGATGAAGCAGCTCAGCGCTGTGGAGTGAAAATCTTGAATCCTCTGCCTTATTTATGTGATACAGAATATTGTTATGGTTCAAAAAATGCTCGTCCTTTGTATTATGATGATGACCATTTGAGTGAATATGGCAATAAATTTTTAGTCCCTATGTTTGAACAAGTATTTAGATATTAAGTTGAGATGTTACTTGGAGAGAGGATTTATTCCATTTTTGAAATTTCCCGGAATTTATCCTGTAAAAAGCATGAAAAGACTCTAATACTGGCCTTATATTAAAAGAAGCTAGTAAATTAATAATTTTTTAAATGTTTATATTAACTCAATTATCACAGACATAAATGTAGGAACAAATAGCCTCAACATATTACGTATTGATCCATTTGATTTTTTTAAATTCGTCATATTAAATAATATAGGCAGTAAACACTTTAGAAATATTTTTTATCATGTTCATGTCTGATAAGTAGAATTAAAATATGCCTCTCTTTAAAAATTATTCAAAAAGAAACGTTCTTGATTGTAAATAATTTGCTTCGACATCTAATTCCAAAATAGTATCGCTTGAAATAATAGTCTTACACATCACTTCACCTGCTTTTTTATACTTTAAATATTCTTCTGAATTGAGGTGGTTAAAGTCGGCATTTTCTCAATGTGTTTTGTTTGGTCATTGAGCATAACCAATATAATCACCAGTCTTTTCTTCTTTATGCAGGCGAGAGCCGAGAGAACCTAAAACCAGATAAATGCCCTCCATATGAGTTTTCCATGCCTGAATGAAAGCTTCCTTTGTCGCTGGTTTAATTTTGAAACGGTAAACCGCAATAAACATTTTAATCCTTCGAGTTATGCTTGTTTTAAAGCAAGAATTAAACCAAAGGATTAAAATAAAGAGATCTGTTTATTTTGATTTACCCAAGATAATTTCGAGAGACTTTCACATAATTCTGCGCAGAATAAGACAAGAATGCCATTTCTTTTTCAGTGAGCGGACGTGCTTTTTTTGCCGGGCTACCAACATAGAGCCAGCCACTTTCCAAAACTTTACCCGGTGGAACTAGCGTACCTGCACCAATCATCACATCATTCAGAATGATGACATCATCCAGAATAATGCTGTTAATCCCAATTAGTACACGATTACCAATCGTACAACCATGCAATGTCACATGATGGCCAATCGTGACATCTTCACCAATGATCAAAGGCGAACCATTCGGTTTATCGGCTTTTTTATGACTGACATGCAACATGGCATGATCCTGAACATTCGAATTTTTACCAATCCGGATTGAATTAACATCACCACGAATCACGGCAAAAGGCCAGACAGAAACATTTTCAGCCAAGACCACATCGCCGACCACGATTCCCATCGGATCGATATAACACGATTTATCAATTTCTGGAGTCGTGTCTAAATAAGAACGAATGTTTTGGCTCATGGTGATCTGCTCATTAAAAGTTTAAGGATCATGTACATAGTATAAAATAAAAAGCACCCATCTGAATGAGTGCTTTGGTCTTAGTCCGGGACTAAAACAGTTTATTTAAACTTAGAACAAGTTTGAGAAGAACTGTTTAATGTGGTCGAGCATACGTGCGAAGAAACCAGCTTCTTCAACCGCGTTTAAAGCCACCAATGGTTTTTCTGAAATTACTTTACCATCCAGAGTCGCTACGTATTTACCTACGACCTGACCAGGCTGTAAAGGTGCAGTCAGTTTAGGTTGAACCACCAGCTGGGTTTTAATCGCATTAGCCTGACCTTTTGGCATGGTCACGTTAAAGTTTTCCGCAAGACCGATCTGAACCTCATCTTCCTTACCAAACCAAACTTTGGCTTTGGCAAGTACCTGTTTGGCAGGTTGAACATTTTTGGTTTCGAAGTTTGCATAACCCCAAGCCAACAATTCACGTGTTTGTGTCGCACGTTCCTGCATGGTTGGTGCACCAAAAATCACTGAAATCAAACGTGTAGGTCCACGTTTTGAAGAGGTGGTCAAACAATAACCAGCTTCATCAGTATGGCCAGTTTTTAAACCATCTACACTCGGGTCAGTATATAGCAGGGCATTACGGTTACCTTGTTTGATGCCATTAAAGGTAAATTCTTTTTCCGCATAAATCGGATAATACTTAGAACTGTCTTTAATGATGTGTTGTGCCAGCGTTGCCATATCTTTGGCAGTTGAATAATGACCTTCAGCCGGCATACCGGTTGAATTGATAAAGCTGGTATTGGTCATGCCAATACGTTTAGCTTCTTGGTTCATCATATGTGCAAAGGTACCCTCGTTCCCTGCAATATGTTCAGCCATGGCTTTCGATGCATCATTCCCTGATTGAATAATAATCCCGCGAAGCATTTCAAGTGCAGTTGCCGTACCATTTAAAGGTACATACATACATGATTCCGCGCTACTGCCGCGACACCATGCTGACTCGTTCATGCGCACTTGTTCATCTTCAGTGAGTTCACCGCTCAATAGTTTTTGTTCGATGATGTAACTGGTCATCATCTTGGTCATTGAAGCAGGGGCTAATTTTTCATTTTCATTTTTTGAAGCGAGAAGTTGCCCTGTCTCGTAGTCCATTAGCACGTAGGATTTATTATTCAATTCTGGTGGTGCAGATAGGACAGTTGCTGCAAAGCTAAAACTAGGAACTAATAATAATGCAGCAAGGGCAGTTTTTTGGGTCATTTCTAGTGGGTTCCTATATCTTGATGTAAGCACGAAGAGCCTAGCATTTTAGGACAAAGCTAGGCTGACTTCTATGGGAAACCCGGTCTTATTTCAAAAGTATTGTAAGTTATCGGCAGAAAAGCAGCTTAATTGTTATAGGTGGTTAATTCATTACAAATCACCTGATTTTTTTTCTTGCCGGCTTTCTTGGCATCCGATTGTGCTTCGGCCAGAATATTGCGGAAATCGTTCTGTTTAGCCATCTGGTTTAAGCTTTCAACCGGATTACGCTGGCCCGGCATATACTCAGTCACCAGCTTGGTATAACCCTGATTAAACTGTGACTTGTCTTTGACCATGCTTGGACAGATTTCTGAAAGAACATAAATGGCTGCCAGTTCCTGTTTGGTCACTTGCTGAGTTGGGGTAACATTAATGTTTTCATCGGCTGCAAATGCAGAAGTTCCCAAAAGAGTGGCGGCAGAAATTGCGCAGAATGTTAAAGCTTGGAATATTGGATTTTTCATTGAAAACTCAAAAAATGGATTTAGAACAATAATTTGCCTAGCTTAAACTTATTTTTGAAATTGAAAAGTGGGAAAATGTAGCGAAGCTGTAGAATTATGAATAAATCTGTAAGAGAAAATAAGACGATGTTTACACCGTCTTATTTGAAAATTTAGCTGGCTTAGCCTTGGTAGTTCAGCATTTCTTCACAGACAGTTTCCTGCTCGTCTGAGCTGGTTTGCTTTGCACCCTGACGTGCTTCTTCAAGTAAAGATTTATATTCACTGTCTGCCTGTAGCTTTTGATAGCTCATGCCTTTATCTGAGTAGTCTGCAAGATAAGACTGGATCAATTGTTCAACGGTGCTGTTAAATTTTGGATTTTGACCAATGATTGCCGGGCAAACTTCAGCCATAACCTGTGCTGATGCAATATCTTCTTTTACAATGGTATTGTTTTCTTCAACAGTCAGATCGTTTGCCATGACTGAAGGGGAAATAAATGCTGCCAAGCTTAAAGTGAGAGCGCTAAATAAAGAGAATTTTTTAATCATCTTGAGCCACATATTATAAAGATGGATGTCGAGCAATAAATATATATAATTCCTGCACTAATACAATGAAATGTCCTAGTCAGTCATTTTTTAGCGTAACGAGATTTTTTAGTGAATATTTTAGTTTCAAATGATGATGGGGTGTTTGCACCCGGTATTCAGGCTTTGGCGCAAGCGCTAAAGCCTTTGGGGCGAGTGGTGATTGTGGCACCGGAAAGTGAACGCAGTGGCTTTTCTAGTGCCTTAACTTTGGACCGCCCTTTACGCCCAATCCAGATTTCTCCTGATGTCTGGGCGGTTAATGGGACGCCGGCAGATTGCGTTTACTTGGCTATGAACGGGCTATTTGATTTTGAATTTGACCTGGTGGTTAGCGGGATAAATAGCGGCGCAAATCTGGGAGATGATATCTTGTATTCCGGTACAGTCGGGGCGGCCTTTGAAGGTCGTTTAACTAAACATCCTGCGATTGCCGTATCACTGAGTGGGCCGAATGTACGTGGCTATCAGCAGCCTCAGGATTATCAGTTGGCCGCCGAATGGGTGCATGATTTTATTGCTCGTGGTTTGCCTATTCTGCCTGAGCGACATATTTTTAATATCAATATTCCAGATGTAACTGAATTGCAGGGTGAAAAAGTGACATATCAAAGTCGCCGCCGTCAGTCTAAACCGGTGACGAGTCATATAGATCCGCGTGGTCGTCAGGTATTCTGGATTGGACTCTCAGGAGAAGCAGTCGCAGACCCTAAGCCAGGATTTAACGAAATTGATTCGGACTTCTCTGCGGTCGCCAATGGCTATGTCAGTATTACCCCGATTCAGATGGATGCTACCAATTATGAGAGTCTGCGGAATTTACAAACACAATTGGCAGAAAATGCGTCCTTAGTGTTATAACTTTGTGAAAAACTCGCGATTGCAAGTATATTGCCGTAAAACTTTGCTAATCTTAACGGAATTTTGCAACCGTATAGCATTAGAGAGGAAGATAATGTTCTTGGTGTTACCGAAATGTGTCGTAGCTTCGCCTGCAACCCTGATTAAAACCCTCGTTTTATCGACCGTTGTTATTTCTACAGGAGTAATTACCGGTTGTGCCACCAAACCCCAGGTGAATAATGCAACGCGTTATGCAACAGCTCCTGATTTCTATACGGTGCGTTCAGGAGATACATTGAGTGGGATTGCAGCACGTTATGGACTGAACTATATCAGTGTTGCAGAGATGAATGACATCAGTGCACCTTACCGGATTTATGTCGGACAATCGATCCGCCTGAAAAGCAATACTGCGCGCCGTAGCACCAGTACTCAGGCTATGACTCAGGCAGCGCCAATCCAGCGTCAAACAATTGCAGTGCCTACACCGGCACCGGTTACGCCAGCAACGACAGTACAAACCACACCACGTGTCAGTACATCTGCACCGGTAACGCCAGTATCTACGGCAGCAGGTTTACGTTGGGTAAAACCATCGAATGGCGCGATTCTTCAGCAATACAATTTAGCTTCTAATATCAAGGGCACCCGCTATAGTGGCAATGTCGGCGATCCGGTATTTGCCGCAGCAGACGGGCAGGTGGTGTATGCCGCTGATGGTCTGAAAGAATATGGCAATCTGGTGTTGGTAAAGCATATCAATGGCTATATCACGGCTTATGCACATAACAGTAAATTGAACGTAAAAAGTGGCCAAAATGTAACGGCTGGTCAAAAAATTGCAGAAATGGGGTCGACTGGTACAACCCGCACCATGCTTGAGTTTCAGGTGCGTTTAGACGGCAAACCTATTAATCCTACTGCAGTTTTACCAAACAATTAAATAAATAATGCAAAGTGTAAATTTCGCCGTATAATACAATAAGTTGCTTTTATCAAATGATGGAGCACCTCATAAGTTTAGAGGGAAATTTATGTTAGATCAACTTCGAGCAATGGGTGTCTTTGCTTGCGTTGTGGAAAAAAACTCGTTCAGCGGTGCTGCCCGTGAATTAGGGATTACGACCAGCGCCGTCAGTCAACAAATTCGCTCATTAGAACACGATATGGAAGTCGTACTTCTAAACCGTTCTACGAGAAAATTAAGTCTGACCGAAGCGGGACAAGCTTTTTTCCATAGCTGTCAAGAAATGTTATCTGCTGCTGAACGCGGTAAAGTCCGGATCAATGAGTTACGTGATGATCTTGTGGGTGAGCTGCGTATCGTTTCTTTGCCAGAATTATGCGCGAATCATGTGATTCCTGCACTTTCTCATTGGATGGCTGCACATCGTGGCTTGGCAGTACATTTAGAAACAAACAATCATGAGGTTGATTTGTTGGATGGGCGGGTTGATATCGCCCTAAGATTTGAACAGAAAAATGATGAGCATAATCTTCAGGTTGTGCCATTGATGCAGATTGAGCAAATTCTGGTGGCGACACCGAGTTATATTAATCAAAGCACCATTATTTCGAGACCTGATGATCTTAAAAATCATGAGGTCTTACCTTTAACGCATCTTAAAAACCATCAGTATTATCATTTTCAACATGTGAATACTGCAGAAAAAGCCGAGTTTGAACTGAAATCCCGTTTCAGTACCAATAACGGTTTGGTTGCAAAATCGATGTGCTTGCAGGGCAATGGGATTGCCAAGGTTTTATATCTTGATGCTAAAAAGGATTTGCTTAACGGTACTTTAGTTGAAGTTCTGCCTGAATGGAGACTGCCACCGATTACACTGTATGCGGTTATTCCGAAACGTGAACAACAACCGACAAAAATTCTTCGTTGTCTTGATACCTTGAAACAATATTTTAGCCAGATCTCTGGCGGACGTATGTTACAAAACGCATCATAGAATGCAGAATAATAAAAAAGCCGCTTTAGAGCGACTTTTTTAATTTTTAGGCTAGGGCTTTATGCCAAATAAGCTTTGATCATTTTCACCAGACGTTCGATCAACTGGTCTGCCTGCTCCTGGGTAATATTCAGGGTAGGCAACAGACGAACGACATTGCCTGCAGTGACATTGATAATCATCTTGTATTCATCGCGTGCAATCGCAACCAGATCACCGCATTCTTTTGGTAATTCAATCCCGATCATCAGACCAAAACCACGTACGATGACATTTTGATCTGCCAGTTTGTTGCGTAGCTGGTCAACGATATAAGCACCTTTTTCAGCAGCATTCGCGACGATATTTTCTTTTCGCATAATATCGAGAATGGTATAGACCACACGCGAACCCAGTGCTGTACCGCTATAGGTAGAACCGTGATTTCCAGCAGTTAATACACCGACGCCACGACCTTGGGTCATGACTGCACCAATCGGGAAGCCATTTCCTAAGCCTTTGGCTGTGGTCAGTACATCCGGAATAATATTGGTGTGCTGATAAGCAAAGTATTTACCGGTACGGCCATTACCAGTTTGCACTTCGTCCAGCATCATCAGCCAGTTATGCTGGTTGCAGATTTGGCGAATTTCTTCTAAATAGCTGAAACCTTGAGGTGCGGTATTGACACCGCCTTCACCCTGAATAGGCTCAACCAAAATCGCTACGATATCCGGGTGATTGATTGCCGCTTCTTCAATCGCTTCGATATCACCAAAAGGTACACGGACAAAACCTTCAACCAGTGGGCCAAAGCCTTCCTGCACTTTTTTATTGCCTGTAGCAGATAAGGTGGCCATGGTACGACCATGGAAAGACTGGTCGGCAACAATGATTTTAGGCGATGCAATGCCTTGCATATGACCAAATTTACGTGCAATTTTGATTGCACCTTCATTTGATTCTGCGCCACTGTTGGAGAAAAATACTTCTTCCATACCTGCAACTTCAGCCAGTTTCTGTGCGGCAGCGGTTTGCCAAGGCACTTCAAACAGGTTGCTGGTATGAATCAGGGTCGCTGCCTGTTCAGCAATCGCTTCGGCAATGACTGGATGCGCATGGCCCAAACCGCATACCGCAATTCCGGTTAATGCATCTAAATACTCTGTACCATCTTCGGTATAAAGATATGCACCTCGTCCTCGGACAAAGCTGATCGGTTGACGGCCAAAAACAGGCATCAAATGAGACGGTTGATCAGTTTGTACCGGTGCGAGGGTAATATTATTCATGACTAACTCTTAACTGTTAGGTGGAAAGAAAAACTTATATAAGCAAAAACCCACTCAGATTTAAAGGGTAATTGTAAATAAAATTGGAATTATTGCTTTAGACATACTGTTTTGCCTGGATTTGGGTATAATGCGAGACAGATGAGTTGAGGATTTATCAATGACTGAACAAGCACGCGATACCGAAGCGTTAATTCGTGACCAAATTGCAAAACACGCAGTACTTCTTTACATGAAAGGCACACCGCAATTTCCACAATGTGGTTTTTCTGCACGTGCAGTAGAAGCACTCAGTCAAATTGGTCGTCCGTTTGCTTATGTAAACATTCTGGAAAACCAGGACATTCGCGCGATGTTACCACAAATCGCCAACTGGCCGACATTTCCACAGCTTTGGATCAATGGTGAGTTGATCGGTGGTAGTGATATCATGCTCGACATGTTCCAAAAAGGTGAATTAAAGCCTTTAGTTGAACAGTATAGCCCGGCAGCTGATGCTTAATTTTGTATTAAATTAAGTTCAGATGTGAAAAAGCGCTTCATTGAGAAGCGCTTTTTTTTATCTCTACTTTTGCTTAGGTCAAGGTTAGAGTTAATCCTCTGTCGCTGCATCCGGCTTTTCAACTGTCGAAGCATCAGCTTCAACTTCAGTTTGTGGCTCGACGATTTGCTTCTTGTCTTTTTTCTTCTTCTTTTTTTTCTTTTTCTTCGGCACTTCGACCAGCTCGGCACCATCTTCAATCGCTTGCCAATAATCCAGCTGTGCCATCACTGCGGCATAGATTGAATTTTTGCTATAACGACCTTTTTTATCCAAGGTGCCGACAGGACGCGCCATCAGAATTTCCAGCGCCTGATCAATGGTATCAATCGCGTGAATATGGAACTGACCTTCTTCCACAGCAATGGTGACATCTTTACGCAGCATCAGATGCTGCATATTTTGACGCGGAATAATCACACCTTGTTTTCCGGTCAGACCTTGTAACTTGCAAGCATCAAAGAAACCTTCAATTTTGGCATTCACACCACCTACCGGTTGTACTTGTCCCAGCTGGTTCATGGAACCGGTAATGGCCCAGGATTGATCAATCGGTAACTGACTGATGGCCGACAGTAAGGCAGACAGTTCCGCGACTGTGGCACTGTCACCATCGACCTGACCATAACTTTGTTCAAAGGCCAGTGCAGCAGAGAAATGCAAGGTCTGTTCACGACCAAAATGTGCTTTCAGGAAAGACGACATCAGCAACACGCCTTTAGCATGTAAAGAGCCACCGAGTTCCACACTGCGTTCGATATCCAGAATATCACCACCACCTTGATACACCGAAGCAGTCAGTCGTGAAGGCAGACCAAATTCAACATCAGCATAATGAATGACGGACAGGGCATTGATTTGGCCCAGACGATGGCCGCGGGTTTCGATCAGTTGAGTACCACGAGTCAGATCTTGCCAATACAGTTCACGTAAATAGCCGAGACGATATTTGCGATGATCCAGGGCAGTATTGATATGTTTTTCTGACACCATCTTGTCGCCAGCCTGGAAGGCATGATGATGTGCTTCACGGATCAGATCACCCAGCGTCAGGGCATGTAATGACAATGAACTTTGATCTTCGGCCTGACGGCTGGAATCTGTGAGCAATGCCGCCAAAGCAGAACGGTCAAAAGGTAATAATTTATCCGATTGCACATAGTCGGCAATCAGCTGCATATAGGCCTGCTCGTTGTCGTCATTACGTTGTAATGTATCGGTAAAATCAGCACGGATTTTAAAGATGCTGCCCAGCTCTGGTTCAAGCTCTAAAATTTCATAATAGATCTCAGGCTCAGCCAGCAAGATGACCTTGATATTCAATGGAATCGAAGCAGGTTCGATTGAAATACTGCCGGTTAGGGTGATCATATGCTCAAGCGAGGACAGTTTTAAATGTCCCGATTTAAGTGCGCGCTTCAAGCCTTGCCATGCATATGGCTGTTCCAGCAATTGTTCTGCTTCCAGCATCAGGAAGCCACCGTTAGCCTTATGCAATGTACCTGGACGAATCAGGGTAAAGTCCGTGGTAATCGTGCCATTTTGGGTCAGTTGTTCCACATGACCCAAAAGGTTGTAATGCGTTGGAAAATCTTCAAAGATCACCGGTGCACCACTGTTCGGCTTGTGCGTAATAATCACATTCGCCTGATAACGTGCCGGAACGCGACTGAACAGTGCCGGAGTGAAGTCATCTTCTTCCTGTTCCAGCACAATTTCGACATTGTTGATAATGTCTTCGGCATAGTATTTCAGGTAATATTCCAGACCTTCCACATGTTTGAATTTTGCCAGAATCTGTTCGACTCGCGGCAAGACTACCTGCTTGGCGATATCGCGGTTCAGGATCTGTACGCGATCGCGTGCATCATCTTCCAGATCACCCAGGTGCAAACCCAGACGTTCCAGTTTCTTATCCATATAGCGCATGTTGGACGCCAGTTCGGCACGATCTTTGTTGCTTAAGGCATTCAGATCTTCCTGAGACATTTCCTGCAATTTGTCATCAATCAGATGTACAGGTACAAAACAGTGCTCATCATGTCGAGAGATCAGCTTCAGATCCAGTTCTGCACCTTCTTTGGTCAGTTCGATCAGCGCCTGCTGTTGCTCATCTCCCGTTTCCTGGCGAATCATTTCGATGCGGTTGTGATAGGTCTCTGCAGTAAAACGGCGCTCAAGCTGTTTCAGAATCGTTTGCCAGCTTTGATTCAACATGGCTTGGAATTTTGGACCATGACCCGGGGGCAGTTCTAGTGCAATTGGCTGACGCTGGTTCTGAAAGTTATTCACGTACACCCAGTCATTCGGGGTTTCCATAGTTTTGGCGTGCTGTTGCAGCAAACGCTTCACCATGGTGCGTTTTCCGAGACCTGCGGTACCGACAGCAAAAATGTTATAGCCGGAATAAGGCAGGGCAATCCCGGCCTCAACTGAGGCGCGTGCGCGATCTTGGCCCAAAAAGTTATTCAGGGGCTTGATCCGTTTGGTTGACGCAGGAATTTTTTCTAAGTTTGGAATGTGCGTCAGCTGGGTGGATGTTAACCGGGTATGGTCCAGAGTATTTTTAATTTCGCTTTGTTCAAATGCAGAGATAAGTAAATCTGAGCGGATTTTTTGTGGAGTTGTGCTGGTGTTGCTGGCAATAGAAGAATTAATTTGATCGAGTCTCTGGGTCACTGTTGAAAATCCAAAACGAAATATTACGTTGATGAGAGTTAAGGTATACAGATTTACTTGAAAAATTCAAGCCAACATGTCGCTTTTGCCAGAAAATAAAAAACCGGAAATGTGATAAATATATAAATCTTGTTGAAAGATACGCTATTACAGGATTGAATAGCAGCAATTGGTTTTTCTGCGGAAAATAATAAAGCAATGACAACACAAACGACGGGTTGGAAATCCGCATTTACAGCATTTTTAGATCGACGTGCATTGATCATGCTGTTCTTGGGATTTTCGGCTGGTGTGCCGATTCTTCTGATTTTTTCCAGTCTGTCTTTATGGTTAGGTGAGGCCGGAATCAGCAAAAGTGCAGTAACTTTCTTTAGCTGGGCCGCATTGGGCTATTCGTTTAAATTCGTCTGGGCACCGCTCATTGATGAACTTCCTGTCCCTTTTCTGACCAAGGCTCTGGGACGTCGTCGTGCATGGTTGCTGATTGCGCAGATTCTGATTGTCTGTGCCATTTCCATTATGGCCTTTTCTGATCCGGCTTTGGGTGCCACACATTTACAGCAAATGGCGCTCGGTGCTGTCCTGCTTGGTTTCTCCGCAGCAACGCAGGATATTGTGATTGATGCCTACCGGATTGAGCTGGCGGAAACCCAGATGCAGACCGTATTGGCTTCCACCTATAATGCAGGTTACCGGATCGGGATGATTGTGGCCGGTGCTGGTGCCTTGTTTCTTGCGGCCTATTTGGGAACTGCGAAAGGCAACTATATCTATGATGCCTGGAAATGGACCTATCTGGCGATGGCTGCTGTCATGCTGGTCGGTATTATCACCACACTGTCCATTCGGGAGCCGCAGGTTAACCGGGTACGCAAACACTATGTGCGCAGTGATTATTTCCGTTTAGTTGCGGTGTTTTTTGTGGCGGTAATCAGTTTTGTCTTGAGCTATATCTATTCAGGCAATCTGGTGGCCAGTATCACCGAACAATTCGCCATTCAAGATACCTTTGCCTTGTTCTGTTTTGAAGCTTTGCGCTTTATTGGCTCGGGTGCCGTCGCATTTGTCATCGGGGCAAGCTTGGTAAAAATGGGTGCGGTTAACAAGCAGATGGCCTACGAAACTTGGGTCAATCCGGTTGCCGACTTCTTTAAACGGTATGGTTTAAAGCTGGCTTTGGTGCTGTTATTGCTGATTGGTTTTTATCGGGTCTCCGATATTATTGCCGGCGTCATTTCCAATGTGTTCTATCAGGACCTGAATTTCAGTAAAGAACAGATTGCCGAGGCGGTTAAAGTCTATGGGGTGATTTTCTCTTTAGTGGGGGGATTCCTTGGTGGGCTCTTGGCCCAAAAGATGAACATCATGAAACTGATGTTTGTCGGTGCCGTGCTGGCCTGTTCCACTAACCTGATTTTTATCGGACTGGTCAAGTCGGGTGAAAAACTGGCAGCTGTTGAAGTTAAAGCCGGTAATCAGGTTTATCAGGCAGAGACCGATGAAGTAGGTTACTGGAAGCTGGATATCCCAAGTGCAGTGCTGGCGCAGAGTAAACAGCTGCAAGTGACAGCCGCTTATCTTAATACAGATAATACGAATCAAGCACCAGTGCAGGTCATTATGCCGTATTTGACTGCAGAACAGGGCAGCACCCAGTTACAGATCCTGCCGATCACCAGTGACAATACCCTCACTGTAGCTGAACAGGACAAGACCATTGTAGTGCGCGGCCAGTATGTCGGTAAAGCACTGCAAGAGAATCAAAAGATTGTGTTGCAAATCAACGATCAGAATATTGATGCAAAACTGGAAAGCGAAGGCGTATTTACTGCCGCGATTCCTGCACAACAACTGATTCAGTCACCTGCACATATTATCAGTGCCGTCCTGATGCAAGATGGTCAAGCACTACAGCAAACCATACATGTTTATCAGGTCAATGATCACTTGGCCAGTACCCAGAATCTAGATCTCGATATTCAGCCTTTAGCGGTCGTAGATGGCAGCAGTTCAGATACAGTCGAAGTCAGTGGTAAGGTAATTAAACCTTATAGCGACAAGTGGCTTTATTTTGCTATTATTGTCGACAATCTGGCTGCTGGGCTGGCTGGTGCTGCGTTTATTGCATTCTTGTCGAGCTTGACCAGTGTGTCTTTTACCGCTGTTCAATATGCGATTTTTAGCTCACTCATGACTTTGACCCCTAAGATTTTAGGCGGATATTCGGGTACTATAGTCACCAATATCGGTTATCCGAATTTCTTCCTGATGACTACTCTAATCGGGATTCCGATCCTGATTCTGGTGGTTTGGGTCGCAAAACTGCTCGGTGAACACCAACAACAATCTGTACAGAAGGATGATTAATATGCGCATGCTGCATACCATGTTACGTGTAGGCAATTTAGAACAATCTCTCAAGTTCTATACTGAAGTACTTGGCATGACTTTGCTTCGTAAGCGTGATTACGAAGAGGGCCGTTTTACCTTGGCTTTTGTCGGTTATGGCGATGAAGAAAATCACACCGTACTGGAATTGACGCATAACTGGGATACAGACAGCTATGAACTGGGCAATGCTTATGGTCATATCGCGATTGCAGTTGATGATGCTTACAAGGCGTGTGAAGAGATTAAAGCGCGTGGCGGTAATGTGGTGCGTGAAGCCGGTCCGATGAAAGGTGGCGTGACTGTAATTGCATTTGTAGAAGATCCAGATGGCTACAAGATCGAGCTGATCCAGCAAGACAACAATGCACGTAATAACTAAGTGTGATGTAGCGAGATATATGAAATGCATTCATGTATAGATGAAAATATTACATCAATCTGAGTGCATAGCATGGGCCCGGCATCTGTTAAGATAGCCGGGCATTTTTATATCAAACAATAAAATCTGAGGGATTATAGGGATATGCTTAAGTTCTTGGCATTGGATCGGTTTACGATACTGTTGTTTGTGATGGTTTTGCTAGCCAGTGTGTTGCCAGTTTCGGGGCAGGCGGCTGAAGTCTTTGGCTGGGTGACGACAGGAGCGATCGCCATCCTGTTTTTCCTGCACGGCGCCAAACTGTCTCGTGAAGCTGTGCTGCAAGGCATTATGCACTGGAAATTGCATACTTTGGTTTTTGCGCTAACTTTTGCTTTGTTTCCAATTCTCGGACTTTTGGCCAAGCCGATTTTATTACCGATGCTCGGACAGGAACTATATTGGGGTTTCCTGTTTATGTGTTTCCTGCCATCCACTGTGCAGTCCTCGATCGCATTTACTTCGGTGGCTCATGGCAATGTCGCCGGGGCGGTATGTAGCGCCTCTTTTTCCAATTTGATCGGTATGTTTATTACCCCATTATTGGTGGCATTTTTTATTCTCGGTCAATCTGATCATGGTTTTGATCCGACTTCATCGATTATCCAGATTACACTGCTGCTCTTGGTGCCGTTTATTTTAGGACAGATTCTGCGTCCATGGATCTATCCACAAATGATGAAAATGCCAAAAATCGTCAAGGTCTTCGATCAAGGCTCGATTTTACTGGTGGTGTATGGCGCTTTTAGTAGCGCCGTAGTGGCTGGTCTGTGGAATGAAGTGAGCCTGAGTACCTTGTTGCTGCTATTGCTGGCTTGCTCGGTGTTACTCACCATTGTGATGTTATTATCACTTTATATTCCACGCTGGCTGGGCTTCAGCCGCGCTGACCAGAAAACGGCATTCTTTTGTGGTTCTAAAAAAACCCTGGCCAGTGGAGTACCGATGGCGCAAATTTTATTTATTGGCCAGCCGCTGGGCATGATTGTCCTGCCGATCATGATTTTCCATCAGATTCAGTTGATGGTCTGCGGGATTATTGCCAATCTGTGGGCCAAAGAGGCTGGATCAGAAGCTGAAGAATAATTCGCATATTGAATTCGTTTCACGTATAATGACGCCCACTTGTTGTGCTTAGCTCTGACGGTATCCGTCTCGGTGGGCCAAAAGAATGGTCTGTTGTGGTGTTGATCTGCATGAACGATGTTCCTGCTTCCTCATTTGAGAGTGATCAATAGCGATGACAGCTAAACCTTCTTGAATCTAATGGAGTAATCGACGATGCGCGCCGATATTCACCCAAAATATGAAACTTTAGTTGCTACTTGTTCATGTGGTAACGTAATCGAAACTCGTTCAGCTCTTGGTAAAGAAACTCTTTATCTAGACGTATGTTCAGCTTGCCACCCATTCTACACTGGTAAGCAAAAGAACGTTGACACTGGCGGTCGTATCGACAAGTTCAAACAACGTTTTGCTGGTATGTCACGTTCTGTTAAACGTTAATACCCAAAATGAAAAAACGGGCTTTAAGCCCGTTTTTTTGTGCCTACAATTTAGAAAATTATCATTGGATTTCCTAAATTGTAGGCTTGTACAAGATCTTAGTGATCCTGTACATCAATCAAATGATCAAGTTTTTTCTGGAAATAATTCCCTTGAATAAAGCGGGCATCCACGTTCCAGGCATTCGCGAACAGTGTCATATCATTTAATTCACGGATCAGGATATTGAGTGGCTTGATTTCATTATAGCTGGTGATTTTTTCCTGTAACTGCTCAATCTCGGTATCTTTATTGAGCATATTAGTTAAGCTCGAATGTAAGCTGACACCATCCAGTTCCAGTTCGCGCAGTAAATTTGGACTGTACATTGATTGACCAAAATCACGAAGTGCAATCAGCGCGCCATGTTCATGCAATACGCGTAGATATTTTTGTGCATCTTGCTGATTCAGTAAAATATCTTCTTCTGAGAATTGCAAGATTAGCGGATGCTTCACTTTACTGCGAATAATCGTAATCAGCTTGGAAATAAATTCCGGGAAGGTGCGGTCTTTAAATAGCACGGCACGGTTCAAATTAACAATTAAGCTTGCATCAGGATACTGGGTAATAAAGTTGTGTAGCTGTTTACTGGCTTCAACCAGAATCCAGCGATCCAGTTTAATGGACAGTTCATCATCTTCGTGAAGTTCTAAAAGGCTAGAAATATCCTGCCATTTATTCTCAAAAATAAAGCCACTGGTCACTTCATAGGTATATAAACGCGTATCTTCTTTATCATAGAGTTGCTGATACTTTAAATGGATCTCGCCACGTTCCAGACATTCACTTAAGGCTTTCAAAATAGAAGGTGTAGCGCTAGGAATAGACGTGACTGCTGGACTGATCGTTGCCACTGTTGAGCTGGCAACTGGTGTTTCAGCAACACTGAAATCTATACTTGGCATTTCTACCATGGCCGGACTGCTCAGTGATGCAGGAATATCGAGTTTAAATTCAGGTACAGCTTCTGCTTGAGGTAAAGATGTCGAGAATGCTTGTCCAATCAGCGTATTGCATTGCATTTCATCTTGCAAACCCTGTTCAAGCATGACATAGCCCAAGCGCAAATTTAGAGGGAATGACTTTGGTCCCACTGTAATGAGTTGCGGTTTGCTTAAGGCATTTAAACTGATCAGTTTGGATTCAAGAATTGCTTTAGAGTCTGCCTGGAACAGACCGACAACGACATCATATTCCAGTTTAAACAGGGGAATATGGGTCTGTTCCTTGAGGAATTCTTTGACTGCATCAAAGTACCCATTAAAAGTGGTCCAGTCAGACTGTAGAACTTCCGGATCATAAGCGCTAAAAGAGAAAGTGACCAAGGCATTCACTGGTGCAGACTGCTTGTTCAGTTCACGTTTAAGTGACTGAAAAACGCTTGGTTTTCCAGGAGTCTTCTCAGAAGAAACTGTTTTAGATTGGGTATCAATGCTAATTTGCACTGCATCTTCTTCAGCAGTTGAAGGCAAGAATTCCAATTTTAATGGGTTAGATGCGGACACATGCGGATTCAGAGACTGAATCTCGACTCGACCTAAATCAAATTGACCCTGAGAAATCTTTTTGAAACGGGTTTTAAAATCATTCAAATCTGAAGGCTGGAGCAGATCCAGAAGCGGTAGACCAATAATCTCATCTTCATTTTGCAAGCCAAACAGTTTCAGGTAGTCCGCATTGGCCTGAATGTGAATCCCTTCCTGAATGGTGGCAACAGCACGGTTGCTGTCGTCTACTAAAGATTGTGCCTGAATTTGTGCTGTTTCCAGCTCAGTCATTAAATGTTGCTGAGACTGTGACAAACGGCTAAATGACAATGCTCGAACCAGTCCCACATAAAAGCGTTCCAGGTAGTCAAAATTGAGAATGTCATAGATCCCTTTACGGATATATTGCGCATATTGTTCAGCCTGATAATCATCCGGTTTAAGCAAAATCATCGGCAGATTAGGCTGCTGCGAAAGGCGCACCAAACTTAAGGCCTGTTCATATTTCAGGTCGTAGGCACGTCCAAAAATAATCAGATCCCAGTTGAAATTTAATTGTTTTTCAAAAGATTGCAGATCATCCAGCAGGACGGCATCTACCTGATAATCATTACTGGTCAGCAGATCACGGATTTGGTTATATCTAATTTGATTATCATCAATAATCAGTAAACGTGTTTCAGTACGTTTTAACTTTTTAGACAATAATGGATTTCTCACTTCAATGCTTCCCATAAATCATGATTTCTGCTTTCATTCATGTGCTGATCGATAAAGTTTTCGATCATCTCTTCTTCCTGATCATTGAGTAATTCATAATCAAAACGGATGAAACTCTGCGTAATCAGTTGTGCTTTGGTCAGATAGATTTTGATTTCTTCCTGACCGAGACGTAAATGAATGGTTTGTTTTTCCCTAAACATCTGTGAACCAGAGACAATCAGGCTGGTCGAGACCTGATCCAGTTGTGTCATTTTCACCAACAGGGCAGGCTGATAGTTGACATGATGACGTTCGGTACGGGTATAAGCTGCACAAGGAAAGAGCTCTTGTGCCAAAATTTCCAGCCCGATTTCTAGGCTCTTATCCGTTGACTGCTTGATCCAGCGAATCACACCGCCACGCCACTGACTCTGGGTTTTTTCCTGAACCAGAATGAATTCACCGGTTTTCAGGTTAGCCGGGGTAATACCAGTCCATTTAATCCGGTAACCATTGACACTGATATCCAGAACTTCAGCGCTATGGATCTGTTTGGTTTCTCGATCGAGCGCCTTGATACTGCTAAAGGCACTTGGAATCGTATTTTCCATCGAGCTGACAAAACTGCTTTCGCTCTGGAAATTATAATTGGCCTCGAGTTCCAGGGTTTCGTTGAAGTTTTTACCTTTAGATAGGTAAAAATGCGCCACACTCAAGCCAAAGCAGATATTGATCTGGGCTGAATATTCATAACGTTCATGACGACGCTCGACATTGTTTGAGAGCAGATTGTAGATATGAAAATGCAATGCAGGGGTCAGGAACAGTTTTTCATTCCGAGACAGATACTGGGCATTTTTGCTTTGAGTCCCCGTTAAATGATCCATCAGGTTCTGGGTAGAAATATAGAAGCTTGGCTGAAACTGTGGCTCTTGATGGGTATTAAAGATCGGCGGATGATCTTTGCTGGCATCGACTACATAACGGGACAGCGTGGTTTCCTTCGGCAGGATCTGTACCAGTTTGGCCCAGTCAAAACTGCATAGATACAGGCCCTGAATTTCTGCAGGCCGGATCTGATGAGTATTGAAGATATCCAGTAAAATCAGCTGTGCATAGGCATGTGCAATATTTTGGATTTCATGCTGGGTGCCTAATACCTGATTGATATTACTTTGATAGAAATTGTTGTCTATGGCACATTCAAGCAGTTGATGGGCAGCTAGCCATTGTCCCAGACCTGGCGTGCTATATAGCATATGCTGTTGATATAACAGAAGGGTGAGTTGCTGTAGTGCATAATAAATCGATACCATCCGGGCAGTTTGAATGCTCTTCTTTTTGCCTAGAGAAAATAGCGAAAACTTCTGATGGGTCAGCTGATGATTACAGCGTTTGACGATATCGATATAAATTTTGGCAAAATGACTGCGCAGCAGCATAGCCAGCTCAATAATCTGGTCATTCCGGTCGGAAGTGATCAGGCCCTGATTGACGAAATGCTTTTCCAGACTGGTCAGGACATTTTCAAGGGTAGGATGCAAGACCTGAATCAGGTCAAAGCGCAGGGTTTCTGTACATTTCAGCTCAGAAACTTCCAATAAGGCATTAAACAGGGATTTGGATGAATTCCCCAGTTGTAGAATCGAAATCCCCGCAACCCATTCCTGCAAAGCCTTGGCAGTGGTTGGACAAAAGCTCAACTGCTCTCGTTTAAGTTCCGTCGGTGTCTGAAAAATGTCTGAAGTATGCGTGCTCATCTTTATTATTTAACTCAAAAATGTTGAAACCCCAAAAAGCGGTGTCTTATTCTTCTCGCCCGCTATTTCTCGAACCAGTTTAGGAACCAAATACCCCGGCAGGTTCGCTAAAACTTCTGTATAAATCTCATGAATATGGTCAGGCGCTAAATCAAAATGATGCGCACCTTTTACTTTATCAAGTACATGTAAATAATAAGGCATGACCCCGGCATCAAACAAGCGATAGCTTAAATCTACTAAAACCTGAGCAGAATCATTCACCCCGTTTAATAAAACCGCCTGATTCAGAACGGTGATTTGCTGTTGAACCAGTTGGTTTAAACGCTTGCAAGTGAAGTCATCCAGCTCCGATGCATGGTTTGAGTGTACCACCAGAATAATACGTAGCCTACTGTTTTTTAACATGCTAAGTAGCTCTTCGTCGACTCGGTTGGGGATCACAATAGGAACTCGTGAATGTATTCTTAAGAATTTGAGATGTGGTACTGATTCTAATCGTTCAATCCAGGTTTTTAATTTCCGGTTCGATAAGGTTAGTGGATCACCGCCACTCAGAATCACTTCATTAATATCAGGCTGGCTTTCCAGATATTGCTTGATATTTATCCAGTCTTCATTTTTAGGCAGATTTTCCTGATAGGGGAAATGCCGGCGGAAACAATAACGGCAATGTACAGCACAGGCACCTGTCAGTGTCAGCAAGAAACGGGATTTATATTTGTGCAGTACGCCGGGTTGCTGATTGGCCTGTTCTTCGCCCAAGGGGTCAGTAACAAATCCTGGATGTTCTTCCAGTTCCAGATGATGGGGCAGCACTTGTAAAAGCAATGGGTCTAAAGGGTTTCCGGTCTGCATTTTTCCCAAAAAAGCGCGTGGCACGCGCAATTTAAACTGCTCAGATGCCAAGATGGCACCTGAGAGCAGTTGCTCTGGTGCAAGTTGCAGTACTTCAAGCAGTTCGCGGGGATCGGTGATCAGGTCGCTGAGCTGTGATTGCCAGTTTTGTTCTTGATATAAATAGTTCGTCATGCCGGAAGATTAACAATAATAAGTGAGAGGACAAAGCCTGATGGGCGCAGTTTAACAGGTTGTGCGCAAGCGCAATAATCCACTGCGCTGTAAAATAAAGAGTGATTAAGCTATGCTGATCTTCGTGCTAGCCTGATGCTATTTTAACGTTGAGCAAGACATGAATAAACAAAGGATTTTCATGTCTGATTGTAACTTAAACAGCCTGAGCGGGTGAAAGCGGATTTTTTCATTGCGGCAAAGTGTATTGCTCATTTAGAATACGCAACATCAAATGAATGTGCATGTGGCAACTCAATGTTCGTGTCAGACTTGCTAAATGACATCGCAACAGCCCATAGCATCAATAGATTAAAGTTAGTAAGTTTGGAGTGCGCCAGTCATGGCCTATTATTCTACGAATGATTTCAAGTCAGGCCTTAAGGTTATGCTTGATGGCAACCCATGTTCAATCATGGAAAACGAATACGTAAAACCAGGTAAAGGCCAAGCTTTTAACCGCGTAAAATTACGTAACCTTAAATCAGGTAAAGTTCTGGAAAAAACTTTCAAATCAGGCGAGAACCTAGAAGCGGCTGATATCGTTGAAGTAGAAATGGAATACTTGTACAACGATGGCGAAATGTGGAACTTCATGGATCCTGTTACTTTTGAACAGATCGCAGCTGATAAAACAGCGATGAGCGATGCTGCAAAATGGTTAAAAGACGATTCAAATGAAAAATGTACCATCATGTTGTTCAATGGCGTGCCTTTAAACGTGACTCCACCGAACTTCGTCGTACTTAAAATCGTTGAAACTGATCCAGGTGTTCGTGGTGATACTTCTGGCGGTGGCGGTAAGCCAGCGAAACTTGAAACAGGTGCTGTGGTACGTGTTCCATTATTCGTACAGCAAGAAGAAAGCGTTCGTGTAGATACCCGTACTGGTGATTATTTAGAACGTGCATAATGGTTTGAAAATAGACTATTATCGAGAGGGATGATTTAAATCATCCCTTTTTTTATGCCAAAGTCTTAGAGGAAAAGCAAAAGAACAGGCGTAAAGTCGCAAGGGAAAACAGCAGTACCTCGAACAACAACAATCACGCTGATTTGTATGCATCACAATATGAGGGATTGAATGGAAACTTTACAAAAGAAGTCGACGCTGACTTCGAAAATGATTTGGCTTTTGGTAGCCATTGTGGGTGCAGTCTCTTTTGGAGTTCTGGCACTGAGTCGGGGTGAGCATGTAAATGCAGTTTGGCTGGTACTTGCCGCCGCCTGTGTCTATAGCATTGCTTACCGTTTCTACAGTTTATTTATTGCCACCAAAGTATTTGAGCTGAATGAACGCCGTTTAACGCCTGCGCATCGTCTGGCCGATGGTCTGGACTATGTGCCGACCAATAAAAGCGTTCTATTTGGCCATCACTTTGCAGCGATTGCCGGTGCAGGTCCTTTAGTCGGTCCGATCCTGGCAGCGCAGATGGGCTATTTACCTGGGACGATCTGGCTACTGGTCGGTGTGGTGCTGGCAGGTGCGGTACAAGACTTCCTGGTACTGTTTATTTCCACCCGTCGTGACGGTCGATCACTTGGTGAGATGGCTAAGCAGGAACTTGGAACCTTTGCCGGTATTATCGTGATGCTCGGTGCCTTGGGCGTGATGATCATTATTCTTGCGGTATTGGCACTAGTAGTGGTGAAAGCATTAACTAACAGCCCTTGGGGTGTGTTCAGTATTGCAGCCACCATTCCGATTGCGATCTTTATGGGCATCTATATGCGTTTTATCCGTCCGGGTAAAATTGCTGAAGTCTCGATTATCGGTTTTGTGTTGATGATGCTGGGCATTATCTATGGTGAAAACATCGCACAACATCCATATTGGGGTCCGTTCTTTACGCTTTCTGGCACTGAGCTGACTTGGGCATTGATCATTTATGGTTTTATTGCTTCGGTACTGCCAGTTTGGCTATTGCTTGCACCACGTGATTATCTGTCGACCTTTCTGAAAATTGGCGTGATTGCAGGTTTGGCCGTGGGTATCCTGTTTGCCATGCCTGAAATGAAACTGCCAGCGATTACCAAATTTGTGGATGGTACTGGTCCTGTATTCGCAGGTTCTATGTTCCCATTCCTGTTTATTACTATTGCCTGTGGTGCGATTTCCGGTTTCCATGCCTTGGTTTCTTCAGGGACGACACCGAAACTGGTCAATAACGAACGCGATATCCGGGTGATCGGTTATGGCGGTATGTTGATGGAATCTTTTGTAGCGATCATGGCCTTGATCTGTGCTGCAATTCTGGATCCAGGAATTTACTTTGCCATTAACTCACCAGCAGCCTTGCTCGGTACTACCGCAGAAAGCGCAGCAGAAGCAGTGCGAACCCTTGGTTTTGTGGTAACGCCTGAAGCCTTGACTTTGCTGGCACAGGAAGTCGGTGAAAACTCGATTCTGTCACGTACTGGTGGTGCGCCTACCTTTGCAATCGGTATGGCACATATCATCACGGAAATCTTTAATAGTCGTGAAATGATGGCGTTCTGGTATCACTTTGCGATTCTGTTTGAAGCATTATTCATCCTGACTGCTGTAGATGCGGGTACGCGTGCCTGTCGTTTCATGGTACAGGATACTGTCGGTATCGTAATTCCAGCGGTGAAACAGTCGCATAACTTCTTCGGAAACCTGTTGGGTACTGCGGTTGCAGTGGCAGGCTGGGGCTTCTTCGTCTATCAGGGCGTAGTCGATCCACTCGGCGGGATTAACAGTTTATGGCCGCTGTTTGGTATTGGTAACCAGATTCTGGCTGCAATGGCATTGATTCTTGGTACGGTTATTTTGTTCAAGATGAAGAAGCAGAAATATGTCTGGGTCACGATTATCCCGACAGTGTTCCTGTTCATCACTTCCATGACAGCAGGCTGGCAAAAGATTTTCCACGAAAATCCAAAGATTGGTTTCTTGGCGCAGGCAGATCGTTTCAACACGGCGATTGCCAATAATGAAATCCTAGCGCCAGCGAAAACTGTGGCAGAAATGCAGACGGTAGCAATGTCAAACCAGATCAATGCTGCACTCTGTGCTTTCTTTATGATTGTGGCCTTTGTGATGCTGTTTGCTGCAATTCGCGTGATCCGTCGTGCCTTGGCAAATCCTGAGCCATCTGTACATGAAGCAGAAGCGATTTATCGCGATCCTGAAGAGATTCAGCCAGCGAAAGGTCATTAAGGGAAATATTATGAATCTGAAGTTTGCCAAAAGCGGGAAAACGATGATTTATAAAATCATCAAAATGACCGTGATGTCACAAAAGGATTTAATCCTGAATCCGAAAAACTGGTCGCGGATTGCGACCTTGTGGCAACGTTTGCAGCAAAGTTTCCGTCTGATGGTCGGTGTACCTGATTACCAGACCTATGTGGAGCATATGCGCAAGCATCATCCCGATCTGGAAGCCATGGACCCGAAAACATTTTATCGTCACTGTGTGGATTCCCGTTATCCATCTGCGGGCGGTGATATGAAGAAGTGTCCGTGTTAATCATTAATTCATAGCAAGCGCCTTTCGGGGCGCTTTTTTTTATCGTTAAAAATTAATATGAGGAATAGACGATCGCGTTAAATCTGAGGTCATTGATTGAGCTAGCGTAGAAAAGTTTTATTATAAAAATCCATGAAATCGCTTAAGTCTCTATACCTTTTAAGTATGATTCTTTTCAAATAGATGGATGAGCTCAGATTGGTATTTTGAGATTTGAGCGAAAAGAAAAATGATCTCTATTTGTGTCGATCATTTTATTTGTTTTCTGCGCTTCTTACTTCTTTTTAACCTGATCATTTTGACTCTTCTATTATTTAAATCCTCGCCATTTTCTAATCAGTATTTTTATTCAGTTACACAGACAGATGATTGATCTTTTGGGAAAATTTAAATTTCAGTGTATGTTAATCTTAGGCCATGTTTTATTAAGGAAATTATTGTGATCTGGGGCATGAAACAAAAGGAAAATAACGACATTGCACACATCAATACTGTGCTTGAACAAAAAATTGCAAGTTATGCACCCAAGATCCAGCGTTTTTTTGAAGAAGTTAATGCCATTGTGTTGGATAAGCAGGCCCAGACCACACTGGCACTCTGTTGTTTGATTGCAGGCGGACATGTCTTATTTGAAGATTTACCCGGATTGGGTAAAACTACATTAGCCAGCAGTCTGGCACATCTGGCTGGGTTAAAGTTCCAGCGGATCCAATTTACCAATGACATGCTGGCCAGTGATGTCATCGGTATTAACATGTTTAACCAGAAAGAACATCAGTTCGAGTTTAAACAAGGCCCGATTTTTACCCAGATTTTACTGGCAGATGAAATCAACCGTTGTAGTCCCAAAACCCAAAGTGCCTTACTCGAAGCCATGGAAGAAGGCTATGCCACCATTGATGGCGTGCGTTATGCCTTACCGAAACCTTTCTGGGTGATTGCCACACAAAACCCGCTGTTTCAAAGTGGAACCTATGCTTTGCCGGAATCCCAACTGGACCGTTTCCTGATGCGTTTGTCTTTAGGTTATCCATCGCGCCATGCAGAAAAACTGTTATTACAGCAGGAATCTCGTTTTGCCCTGATTGCCAGTCTGGCACATATTTTTACTGAAGATGAAATTCTGGATCTGCAAAGTCTGACGCATCAGATATTTATCAGTGAAGCGATTCAGGAATATTTGCTTGATCTGGCAGAAGAAACCCGTAAAAGCCGTCATGGACTTTCTACGCGTGGCCTTCTGGCCCTGAAGCGTGCAGCACAAGCACATGCCCTGATTCAGCAACGTGCCTTTGTCACGCCGGATGATGTACAGGCTGTATTTGTTGCGGTGACTTCACATCGTCTGGGTTTAAGTGAGGCAGAAGCCTTTAATGTCATGCAACAGGTTTCGGTCAGCTAAAGGAGTTTTCTCTTGGATAGAACCTGGCAAAAATGGCTGACCAAACGCTTTCAATTTTCACAGCAGAAACAGCTCTCACAGAAAGATGTTCTGGTGTTTATTTATCGGCAGGGCTATCTGTATCTTGTTTTGATCTTGATCACCTTTGTGGCCGGAGTGAATTATGCCAATAACTTGATTTTAGGTTTTTGTTTTTTAATCAGTGCCGTGCTGTGTGTTAGTTTCTATCTGACTTTCAAACAACTGCATGACTTGAAAATTGAATTAATTGCAGATGATATTGGTCAGGTAGGAAATAGCCTGAATCTACATTTTTATTTTCAACAGCAGCAGCTTCGTCCGCGATATGTATATATCAAGGCAGGAGATCAGATAGCAAAATTTTATCTGAATGCAGCAAAGCAGCAATTTATCCTGCCATTTTACACAGAGCAACGTGGCAAGTTTGATTACCCGATCATTCAGATTTATTCGGTTTATCCCTTTGGTCTGGTTCGAGCCTGGACCTATCTTTATCATCAACATTCTGCCTGGATTGCTCCTAAGGCTGAAGCTTTTACGGCTGAAAATAAATATTACTTTAATCGCTTTGAACCGGATATGGATGAGTTCCGTGAATTGCGCAATTACCAGTCAGGTGATTCCTTGCAGGCGGTGTCCTGGAAGCAGTTTGCGCGTGGACAAGGCCTGTATGTCAAAGTCTTTGAGCAATATGAGGATGAACACAGTATCGAGATTCATTATGCACATATGCCGAGTCAGTCACATGAAGAAAAACTTGAATTTGTGATGGGTCTGGTCGAGCAGTGCGAGCAGCAGCAATGTGCGTATAGTCTGCATTTGCCACAGGCCGAATTGCCTCAGGGCGCAGGTGAAGAACAACTGCGGAAAGCCAAACAATTGTTGGCGCAGGCCTAAGGCGGGTAAATTCATGATCAATGCAAAAATCCGTACCTCGATTGTGCTGACTTTGGGTCTGATTCTCATCGCCCAGATGGCATTTATTCCGGTTCTACTCAGTATTATTTTTGCGATTAGTATTGTATGTATTTGGATTTTCCTGAAACGTCAGCAGCCATTTCCCAAAACGGGCACTTTTCTACTGACGGCTTTGGCACTCGGCAGTATTTATTTGAGCCATCATAGTTTTATTGGTGTTGAGGCTGGGGTAGCAGTTTTATCTACTTTTTTATTTGCTAAATCACTGGAAAGTAAAAATAAACGTGACCTGATTATTCTGTTTAATTTTGCCCTGTTTGTTGCTGCCAGCTCATTCCTATATAGCCAATCTTTTGGGATGGCGATTGTGATCGTGCTGTGTTTAATCAGCTGTCTGATTGGTTTGTACCGGATTCAGACTAGCGATTTTGAGCAGGAGCAGATCACTCAGCGCGCAGCATTGCAACAGGATGCCAAACATGTGGGCAAGTTTATCTTGTACGCTGTTCCATTTTTTATCTTGCTGTTTATTTTCTTTCCGCGCTTGCCACCACTTTGGCATATTCCCATTCCTGAAAATAAGGGTGTGACCGGCATTGGCGATAGTATGTCACCTGGGGATATTGCTGAATTATCCCAATCCAGTGCCCTTGCTTTCCGGATTATTGGTGATATCAGCAAGCTTCCGCCACGCTCAGAACTCTATTGGCGAGCCTTGGTGCTAGATGAATATGATGGGCAACGCTGGACCAGCAGTTTCGTCAATCAGCAGCCTTTAATGCGACAACCGATGGATACTTCACCCGTACCTACAGGCTGGAACTACCAATATCTGGCTGCGGATCCTTCGGTGTTCTGGATCATGGGGTTGGAAAAATCGATACCTGTGGAACGCCGTTATTATAACCGTCAGGATTGGAGCATTGTGCCGAGACGGCTCACGCAACGTGTTGAACCGATTTCGTTACAATGGATCGGAACGGGATATGACCCTCAGGCTTTGCCAACGCAATATATCGAGCGAACGAATACTCAGGTGCAGCGCCGACTTGACCCGCGAGCGCAACAATTAGCACAACGTCTCTATACGCAAAGTGCGGAAGATCCTCGGCGTTATGTACAGAAAGTCTTGAACTGGTATCAGCAGAATAATTTTGTTTATACCTTAAAGCCGGGCCAATTAGGACAAAACCGGATTGATGAGTTCCTGTTTAATTCCCGGCAAGGCTTTTGTGAACACTATGCCTCGAGTTTCGTGATGCTGATGCGTTATGTCGGGATTCCTGCACGGGTCGTCACCGGCTATCAGGGTGGGGAGTTGGCACCAGATCGTATGAGCTGGGAAGTCCGACAGCTCGATGCGCATGCCTGGACAGAAGTCTGGATTGACCAGAAATGGCAACGCTTTGATCCAACCGCGATGATCGCTCCACAACGTATAGATGATGGCATGCAAAATCTGCTTTCTCAGGATGCATGGGTATCGGCAAATCAGTCGACCTGGAACTCGCAGCATAATCTATGGATCACCAAACTACGCGTTTGGAGCGATTATGCCAGCTACCAATGGCAAAGTAAGGTGGTGGGTTATAATGCAGAATCACAACAGAACTGGTTGTCAAAATTAGGCCTCGGTTCAGTTTATTCGAGTGTCATAATTTTGCTGGGCAGTATTGCGCTACTGATTTTGGCCTATATCTTCAGAATTTATCTAAAAGCCCGACAGGCGCAACCTCCATTTGATCGTGCGATTCAACAGCTGAATCAATCTCTAACTGATCATCTCAAAAAACAGCCTGCAGAAACTTTTCATCACTGGATGCAGCGTTTATCTCAACAGGTTCAGATTGAAAACCAGACTGCCTTTATTCAAGCTATACAGGTTTTTGAAAAAAATCTTTATTCGGGAACCCCAATAACTGAACAAGAATTGAAAAAATTCAAGGATTTGCTTAAAACTTGTGCGGACGTTTTAAAAACTAAATGAAAAGGCTTGTTTTCGGTCGGAAAAATTTATAATATGCCAAGCATTCTAGGTGTATAGCTCAGTTGGTTAGAGCGCTACGTTGACATCGTAGAGGTCTCCAGTTCGAGTCTGGATATACCTACCAAGATTCTAAAAGCTCATTCTAAGAATGGGCTTTTTTTATTACGCTATTGAAATGTAATTTTTTTTATTTCATAAGTATTTCAGCCTCCACTGAACTAAATATCAAATATAAAAATATCAGATCAAGCTCTTAAATATTCAAGCAGCATAGTCGGCATTTGCCAATACTTTTAAGAACAAGATAAGCGTCTTCATAAAAATTAAGCTCATGATTTCACTTAAACTTACAATACTGAATATTGATTTATTTAAATGATGATTCATTCTGTATTCAGATCTTCATAAATTTAAAGGATACTTATTAGGGATATATTCTGTTTTAGACTTAATTCAGGATGCATAAATGAAGTACTCATTTATACAGCAGGCTTTCACTGGTCCCGTGGACATCGTAGGGGATATTCATGGTGAGATTGCCGCGCTGGAACAACTGATCCAGGTATTAGGTTATGACCGGAATGGTCATCATCCAGAACAGCGCAAACTAATTTTTGTCGGTGATCTATGTGACCGGGGGCAAGACAGTGTTGCGGTGATCAAACGCGTCAAACAGCTGGTAGATGAAGGCTATGCACAATGTGTGATGGGTAATCATGAATTGAACCTATTGACCGATACTTTGCGGGAAGGCAATGGCTGGTTTTTTGGTTCACCGCATCAGGATGATCTGAAACCTTTTGATTCGATCCAAGCCTCAATCAAAGATCGACAATGGATTCTGGATTTTTTAAATAGCTTACCGTTGGCTTTGGAGTCGGAGCAGCTGCGTGTTGTACATGCCTGTTGGCATCAAGGATCAATTGATCAATTACGCAATTCTGGTTTTACTTCGCTTGGCGAAGCCTATGCTGATTTCGTTCAACATACAGCGCTGGATCTGCAAGCCTTAGGTATTAATGAATTCATCCAGATAGAACAGCAACGCTACCAACACCAGTTCAAAGACCCGGCTGCAACTTTACCTTTATTGCAACATCTCGCAGAAAAAGAGCTGCGTGAGCAAATGCACAATCCGATTCGGGTCATTACTTCTGGTGCGGAAAAAATCGCCTTAGAACCGATTTATGCCGGTGGAAGGTGGCGGATGATCGACCGCGTGCCATGGTGGGACAGCTATACCGACCAAATTCCAGTCATTACTGGACATTATTGGCGGAACTTTAAATCTACTGAAGAAAAAACCGGTTTACTCAAATCGATCGATGCACTGCAATGGTATGGACAGCAACAAAACGTATTTTGTGTGGATTATTCAGTGGGTAAACGCTATCTCGATCGTCAACAGGGTGTCGCGTTCAGACATCGACTCGGCGCCTTAAGATTTCCAGAAAATATCTTGAGCTTTGAAAATGGCAATCAGTATTCAGTTCAGCGGTTCTGAGAAAAGGCAATTTTCTGATACAAAAAAAGCAGCTTTTCCAGCCGCTTTTTTTACAGAATCTAGATTTTATTCTGCTTCGATTATTTCATAATCATGGGTGATTTCAACACCGCCATCAGACAGCATTTTGCTGGCAGAGCAATATTTTTCAGCAGAAAGTTCTACGGCTTTTGCGACCTGTTTCTCTTTAATCGCTTTGCCGGTCACTACAAAATGCAAGTGAATTTTCGTGAATACTGCCGGAATTGTATCTGCACGTTCAGCCTTTAATTCGCAGCGTACATCGGTAATATCCTGACGAGCCTTCTTTAAAATGGTAACAATATCAAAAGACGCACAACCGCCCAGACCCGTTAAAAGCAGTTCCATAGGACGGGGACCACGGTTTTCACCACCGTATTCAGCTGAACCATCCATGATAAGGCTATGACCACTTTGAGTTTTTGCTTCAAAAGCAACATTCTCTAACCAATGAACGCTTGTTTGCATTGCAACTACCTAAAAAAAGCTATAAATTTGTCAAGTAACTGTACACTAACATAAATTGGGTTGATACGGAATTTCAATCCCACTGTGTGACAAGTTCACATTAGGTCTTGTGCGATCTATAAATTATCCATAATCGGAACTGTTAGCATGACTTCAAACTTTTCACAATTAAGCACTGATGCGCTTTCTCCGGGGCAATTACCAGAATCCGTGAAAGCACTGTTAAAACGTGCATATATTAATCGTTATCCAAAACGTACCACGATCATTGATGCAGGATCAGAATCTAAATCTTTATATTTAATTCTGAAGGGGTCTGTATCTATCATTCTTCGTGAAGATGATGATCGTGAAATTGTCGTGGCTTATTTAAATGCGGGTGACTTCTTTGGGGAAATGGGTCTATTCGAGGTTAATCCACAACGTACTGCGGAAGTTCGTACGCGTGATGTGTGTGAAATTGCCGAAATTACCTATGAAAACTTTCACGAAATCAGCAAGCAATATCCTGATCTGAGCTATGCGGTATTTGCTCAATTAGTACGTCGTTTGAAAAATACCACACGTAAAGTCACTGATCTGGCATTTATTGATGTTTCAGGCCGGATTGCACGTTGCCTGATCGACCTGTCTTCACAGCCAGAAGCGATGATTTTGCCGAATGGCCGTCAGATTCGTATTACCCGTCAGGAAATTGGCCGTATTGTTGGCTGTTCCCGCGAAATGGTCGGACGTGTACTAAAAACCCTGGAAGAGCAGGGCATGATCGAAACCGATGGTAAAGCCATCCTGATCTTTGATGCTTCATTAGAAGAAGCATCTGAAGCAGTGGCAGATGTTGCCATAGACGAATAATCCAGATATTAAAAAGCAAATCTTCGGATTTGCTTTCTTTATGCGTCATTACTCAATACATAAAAATTTAGAACAAGCTTCTCAGAAAAGATGATTTAAGTCTCCCTTATAATTCCGATAGGCTATAGCCCACTTGATCTCAATTCACTGAATAAAATTCACAGGATGTTTTTATGCAATTCAGACCGTTGGCGGATACCGGCATTCTTTTGCCAGAAATTTGTTTGGGCACCATGACCTTTGGTGAGCAGAACACACAAGAACAGGCTTTTCAGCAACTGGATTATGCTTTAGATCAGGGAGTGTATTTCTGGGATACTGCGGAAATGTACCCGGTACCGCCAAAACCTGAAACGCAGGGTGCTACCGAGCGTATTATCGGGAACTGGATCGCTGCCCGTGGTGGCCGTGACAAACTTTTTTTAGCCTCAAAAATTGCCGGACCCTCGCAAGGTGGTAGCCATATCCGGGATGGTAAAACTCGTTTCGTTGCCGATGAAATTTCAGCAGCAATTGACCAGTCATTGTCACGCCTGCAAACGGATTATATTGACCTGTATCAGCTGCACTGGCCGCAACGCCCCACCAATTTCTTTGGCAAGCTGGGTTATGGCAATGCTGAAGCGGCAGAAGACCGTACCGTGACAGATCTCGAAGAAACCCTGACCGCCTTGCAGGATGAAATTAAAAAAGGCCGTATCCGTTATATTGGTCTTTCCAATGAAACCCCGTGGGGCACGATGAAATTTCTGCACCTCGCAGAGAAATTAGGTTTGTCCAAATTTGTCAGTGTACAAAACCCATATAACCTGCTGAACCGTACTTATGAAATCGGCATGTCAGAAATTGCCCATTATGAAGGTGTGGGCTTGTTGGCGTATTCACCTTTGGCATTTGGTTATCTGACCGGTAAATTCCGGCATGGTGCACGTCCTGCCAATGCGCGTGTAACACTGTTCTCCCGCTTTAGCCGTTATAGCAATCCGCAAAGTGAATGGGCAACCGAGCAATATGCCCAGCTGGCAGAACAGCATGGCTTAAGTCTTACCCAATTGGCTTTGGCCTTTATCAAGCAGCAGTTCTTTGTGACCAGTACGATTATTGGTGCCACCAATCTGGATCAGCTGAAAGAAAATATTCAGGCATTTGAAATTGATCTGTCTGAGGAAATACTGAAAGGTATTGAGGCAATTCACCGTCAGCAACCGAATCCGGCACCATAATCATGGTGTTGTTATTTTAAAGCACCCTCCAAGCGAGGGTGTTTTAATTTTATGAGAAATTAAATTTGATGATAAACAACATGGCCGGAAAACAATAAAAGCAGCATAATCGAAATAAGACGCATCAAGATGATTTGATAAAAATGAATAGTGAAACAGGTATTTCTAAATCCCAAGTATTAGCTATAGCAGTATTCAACTTAGCTGAGCAGTTGCAACTGAAAGAATTCGAACTTGCATTGATTCTGGGTTTATCTGAGGCGGAATTATCTCTGGTTATAAATGAAAAAGAATTAGAACCAGATACTACAGCAGGCGAAAAAGCTATAGCTTTAGTAAATATCTATCAAAAGTTATTTAGCTTGCATGGTGGAGACTTGAGCTGGATGCGCCATTTTATCAATTCACCTAACAAGCTTTTGAATCATCAAACGCCAAGATCCTTGATGCAAACAGAACATGGTTTGAGTGAAGTATTGCGATTACTAGGAAGGTTGCAACCGTACTAAAAATATCTCTCTATTCTCTACTAAGCTGAAAAATAGCAGAGTAAATTAAATAAAATATGAATTGTTTATCTTCACCTTAAAAATTCTTCTAACCTCACTTGAAATATGATTTGATTACACCAATATTATTATTAAAGACTGTCTAAATGTTTATATTAAGTTTTTGAAAAATATATAAAAATGATTTGAAATTTTATCAAGTGCACCCATATATCCATCAAGTAGAAAATTTGTTGTGAGGAATAACAAGAATGCGTTTTGAAAAATTTACCAATCGCCTGCAGCAAACCCTTTCCGATGCACAATCGCTGGCCATGAGTAAGGATCATACCTCCATTGATGGGATCCATATCTTGGCCACCTTGATGGATGAAGCATCCAATGTCAGCCTGCTGCAACAGGCCGGTGCTAATCTGCGTGAGCTACAAACCAAGCTGCAAACAGCATTGAGCAATGCGGCAACCCTGACCAATCCATCAGCAGATGTCAACCTTAGTCCTGAAGCGGCAAAAGTATTGCATCTGGCAGACAGCTTTGCGCAAAAAGCCGGAGATGAGTTTCTATCTACGGATTGGGTGCTGTTGGCGTTGGCTGAAACCGGAAATACCAAAACTTTATTAAATAGTGTTGGCGTAAAGGCAGAAACTTTAGGTCAAGTGATTAATCAATTTCGAGGCGATGAAAAAGTCATGAGCAATAATCATGAAGATCAGCGTGATTCACTGAATAAGTACACCATTGATTTAACTGAACGTGCGTTGGCAGGCAAGCTTGATCCTGTGATTGGCCGTGATGATGAAATCCGCCGTACTATTCAGGTTCTGTCACGTCGTACTAAAAACAACCCGGTACTCATTGGTGAGCCAGGGGTAGGTAAAACTGCAATCGTCGAAGGTCTGGCGCAGCGGATTATTAATGGTGAAGTGCCTGAAGGACTCAAAGGGAAACGTGTTTTATCTCTAGATCTGGGTTCTTTGCTGGCCGGTGCCAAATACCGCGGTGAGTTTGAAGAGCGCTTAAAAGCCGTTCTGAAAGATATTGCCAAACACGAAGGCGAAATCATCCTGTTTATCGACGAGTTGCATACCCTGGTGGGTGCTGGTAAAGGTGATGGCGCGATGGATGCCGGCAATATGCTTAAACCTGCGCTGGCCCGTGGCGAACTGCGCTGTGTCGGTGCCACCACACTGGATGAATATCGTCAGTATATTGAAAAAGATGCAGCGCTGGAACGTCGTTTCCAGAAAGTGCTGGTGGATGAGCCAAGCGTGGAAGATACCATTGCGATTCTGCGTGGTCTGAAAGATCGCTATGCGACCCATCACGGGGTACAGATTCTGGATTCAGCCATTATTGCTGCTGCGAAAATGTCACACCGTTATATCACCGACCGTCAGTTGCCGGATAAAGCCATTGACCTGATTGATGAAGCAGCATCGCGCATCAAAATGGAACTCGATTCTAAGCCAGAAGCTTTAGATAAACTGGAACGCCGTCTGATTCAGTTAAAAATGCAGCTGGAAGCGGTGAAAAAAGATGAAGACTCAGGTGCCAAAGCTGAGATTCAATACTTGTCCGATCAGATCGCCACAGTTGAAAAAGAGTATCATGACCTGGAAGAAGTCTGGCGTGCAGATAAAGCGCTGGTCGAAGGCAATAAAGACGTACAGATCAAACTGGATCAGGCACGTACAGCACTTGAAAAAGCGCAACGTGAAGGTGATCTGGGCGAGGCCGCGCGTTTGCAATATGGCGTGATACCAGAGTTGCAAAAGCAGCTTGAACTGGCTGAAAAAGCCGATGAGAGCGCAACGCCAAAATTGCTGCGTAACAAAGTCACCGACAATGAAATTGCTGAAGTAGTGAGTGCTGCGACCGGTATTCCGGTTGCGAAAATGCTGCAAGGCGAGCGTGACAAATTGCTACATATGGAAGAATTCCTGCATAACCGTGTAGTAGGGCAAGATGAAGCCGTGGTGGCGGTATCCAATGCAGTACGCCGTTCACGTGCCGGTCTGTCAGATCCGAACCGTCCAAGTGGGTCATTCCTGTTCCTGGGGCCAACGGGTGTCGGTAAAACAGAATTGACCAAAGCCTTGGCGAATTTCCTGTTTGACAGCGACGATGCCATGGTGCGTATCGATATGTCAGAATTTATGGAAAAACATTCGGTGAGCCGTTTGGTTGGTGCGCCTCCGGGCTATGTCGGTTATGAAGAAGGTGGGGTGCTTACTGAAGCCGTACGTCGTAAACCGTATAGTGTGATCTTGTTTGATGAAGTCGAAAAAGCGCATCCGGACGTATTTAACATCTTGCTACAGGTACTAGATGATGGCCGTTTAACTGACTCGCAAGGCCGGGTAGTGGACTTTAAAAACTCTGTGATCGTCATGACTTCGAACCTGGGTTCGCAGGATGTACGTGAATTGGGCGGTAATGCCACTAAAGAAGAAGTCCGTACGGTGGTGATGAATGCGGTATCGGAACATTTCCGTCCGGAATTTATCAACCGTATTGATGAACTGGTAGTGTTCCATGCGCTGGAAAAAGACCAGATTCGCGGTATTGCCGATATCCAGTTGGACCGTTTACGTCAACGTCTGGCAGAACGCGATATGCGCTTGTCGGTAGATGACAGCGCTTTCGATCAGCTGATCGAGGCCGGTTTTGATCCATTGTATGGAGCACGTCCACTGAAACGTGCAATCCAGCAGCGGATTGAAAATGGTCTGGCGCAGAAAATCCTGGGCGGAGAATTCCAGCCGGGCGATACCATTCTGGTGAAAGCTGAAGCAGGTGAGTTAATCTTTGAAAAAATGAAACTTAACTAAACCGCTTCTCCTTGCAACAAAAAACCCAGCCTAGGCTGGGTTTTTTTAATCTTATTTTTAACTTCGAGCATTGCAACACTTTTGTATTCTTGTTGCGGCGAGCTTTAAAGCATGGCTTAAAACTCAGCTCAGGGAAAATAAAGAAGATATCAATCGTGATAAAGACAGTTAATTCATCATCAAATTACACTTGCGGATGACGGATTTTCCAGGCACGGTGAATCTTTTGATTCCGCTTGAAGTCAGGTCCAATGGTTTCCTGGGTAATTTCTTCAACATCAAAGAAGGCCAGAATTTCTTCATCCATCTCAAAACCACGATAGTTATTTGAGAAATACAAGGTACCATCAGTGGTTAAGCGGTTCATCGCACGTTTTAACAGGGACAAATGGTCGCGCTGTACGTCAAAGGTCCCGTAGAATTTCTTCGAGTTTGAGAAGGTTGGTGGGTCGATAAAGATCAGCTCATATTGCTCATGACCTTCTTTTAGCCATTCGAAACAGTCAGAGGCAAAGAACTGATGCTGTTCATCCGCATGATCCACGGTTAAGCCGTTCAGAACAAAATTTTCTTTAGACCAGTTCAAATAAGTATTCGACAGATCGACGCTGGTTGTACTTGCAGCACCACCCAAAGCAGCATGTAAACTTGCCGTTGAGGTATAGCTGTACAGGTTCAGGAAGTGTTTACCTTTTGCTTCACGTGCAATACGTAAACGCATTTGACGGTGATCCAGAAACAGACCGGTATCCAGATAATCGGTCAGGTTGACCAGAATCTTGGCTTGACCTTCCTGAACGATAAAACGCTTGGATGCTGTACTTTGTTTGGTGTACTGGTTTTTACCTTCCTGACGTGCACGGGTCTTGATAAAGATCGCATCACGGCCCAAACCGGTCACGGCACGAATGGCCTGTAAGGCCAGGTTGAAACGTTTTTTGGCTTTTTCCGGATCAATAGTTTTAGGTGGCGCATATTCTTGTACATGCAAACGCTCGCCATACAGATCTACTGCGACGTTAAAATCAGGTAAATCTGCATCATAGAGACGTAAACAATGGATCTGTTCCTTGACTGCCCATTTTTTTAGAGCTTGCATATTTTTGGTCAGACGGTTGGCAAACTCCATCGCACCTTCAATCGGTTCAAACTGCTGAGGCTGCCAGCTTTCTAGGAATGGACGTACCACTGCGGCCGGTTTAACCGTACCGAAGCGGATATAGATCGGCAATTTACCATTCATCAAACGCAGGATTTGCGGATCATTAAAGGCCAGCACATCGGCCTGTTCCACTTGGGAGGCAATCACAGCCGCTTTTTGATTCGGGAAATTCTTTTGCAATAAAGCCGATAAACCCAGGTATAAAGAACGGTTTTGCGCTTTATCGCCGAGACGTTCGCCATATGGCGGGTTGGTCACGAAGAATACTTTCTTGCCTTCTGCATGGAAATCAGGCCAGTCATTTAAAGTCCGTTCTTCGATCATGATATTGTCGAGAGCAGCTTCAAAACCCGCCGCGATAATATTTTGTCTGGTGGCTTTAACCGCTTCCCAGTCCGCATCGAAAGCATAGAATTGTGGTAATGGATTTTCCATTGCCGCTTGATGACGTTCAGCAGCTTCGGCCTTGATGCTCATCCACAGTTCATGGTCATGGCCATTCCAGCCATTAAAACCGAAACGACGGACCAGACCCGGTGCACGGTCGGTCAAAATCATTAGGGATTCAATAATAAAGGTACCTGAACCACACATTGGATCGACAATGATGTCCGGATTAATCTGTTTAAGCTGGCCTTTTTGCAGAATCGCAGCAGCCAGGTTTTCCTTAATCGGTGCATCAGTCATGAAACGGCGATAACCGCGTTTATGCAAAGAGTCACCAGACAGGTCGAGGCAGTAAGTATGTTCTTTCTTGCCTGCCAGAATATACATGGTGATTTCTGGCTGTTTGGTGTCAATGCTTGGACGTTTGCCTACCGCTTCCATAAAGGAATCTACGACACCATCTTTGGCACGTAAAGTCGCAAACTGGGTATTGACCTTGATATCACGTTCGACATGCAAACGAATCGCAAAGGTACTTTGTGGTGCAAAAATCAGCGACCAGTCAAAGCTGAGAGCCCCTTCATAGAGTTCTTCTGCCACATCACGGGCATCATGAGAAAATTCAATTTCATGCGTGTGGATCGGCATCAAGACACGTGAAGCCAGACGTGACCACATGCAGATACGATAAGCATTTTCCAGTGTACCTTTAAAGGTTAAACGGCCCGGAAAACGCTCAATATTCTGAACACCTAAGCCTTGTATTTCTTCTTCTAATAAGGTTTCCAGACCATCGGCACAGGTGACCCAATAATTGCTTAAACGTGGAGAGGTATTCATATAATAGAGAGACCAAAAAAGATAAATAAAAAACTGCGCTAAGTTTACCGTATTTTTATATTGAAAGCTTTTGAAATTCTCTGAAAGGCCGTGGCATGTGATAGAGAAAAATAATATTCACACTATAAATTGAGGAACTGGTACGCATTTTGCTCTATACATGGCAAATCAGGCGGTCAGTCGATGGGGAGCGATGGCTGCCTGATTTTTCAATTTTATAATGGGGGTTAAGATGTTAGAGAATCAGTTACGCAACCATGACGCTTTTTCAGTGGCCACTTTAATTTATGCACGTTTACGACGGGTTACCGGTCGGGTAATTGATGCAATTTATCTGGCAGAGAACCTGGATTATGCCCGGCATGTGATTCAACTGGCAGAGCAAACCCAGGATCCAGATTTGAATCATCTGATCCAGCGCCTCAAAATGGTACTGGAGATTTCTGAAACAGCACAAGATTCACCAACAGAATCTGCACACCCGATCCAGCAGGAAGGGCTGATCTCGGTCGAACCGGATGAAGACGATATCTATCGTGCACAGGTGTCACATCGGTATATTGGTGCACTGCGTTAAACCTGAGATGGGTGTGAATGCTCCAGACTGAAGCGCCCGTTGGTTTTGTACTTAAAATCAGCAAGATGCAAATCGGGTTAAATTATCTTATTGAAAAAATACAAAGGAATCTAATTTTTTATTTTTATTGTTCAGATGCTTTTTGTACAAGTAGCAGCGTGGCCAACTATAAAAATTCGCCAATCTCTGTATAATATGTTGACTTAACGCATAAGGAATCTCTCATGCACTTGGCGGCATTGCATACACCGAGCCAGATTCAACTCAATAAAGAAGGTAATCTAAAACACTTCTTGACCATCGAAGGTCTTTCTAAAGAAACCCTGACAAAAATATTGGACACTGCACAGTCCTTTTTTAATGACCAAAATCAGCTGATCACCAATAATTTGCTTGAAGGCAAAACAGTGATGAACCTGTTCTTCGAAAATTCTACCCGTACCCGTACCACCTTTGAAGCCGCTGCCAAGCGCCTTTCTGCCAATGTTCTCAATATCGATATTGCCCGTTCGAGTACTTCTAAAGGTGAAACCCTGCGTGACACCTTATGGAATCTGGAAGCCATGGCGGCCGATATTTTCGTGGTACGTCATTCATCTTCAGGGGCAGCGCATTTTATTGCCAAAGATGTTTGTCCAACCGTGGCAATTATTAATGCCGGTGATGGCCGTCATGCGCATCCGACTCAAGCGATGCTGGACATGCTGACCATTCGCCGTGAAACCAAGAAAAAATTCGAAGAAATGTCGATTGCCATTATTGGCGATATCAAGCATTCACGTGTCGCGCGTTCAGATGTGGCTGCCTTGCAAACTTTAGGTTGCCAGGATATCCGGGTGATTGCACCGAATACCTTGCTGCCATTGGGTTTTGAAGAATATGGCGATGGTGTTCGTCTATTTAACAATATGGAAGACGGCATCAAAGACTGCGACGTGATCATTACCTTACGTATTCAGAACGAGCGTATTGATTCTCCGGCACTTGCCTCGCAAGCAGAGTTCTACAAAATGTATGGCTTGAATAAAGAACGTCTTGCCATGGCCAAACCGGATTGTATCGTGATGCATCCGGGACCAATGAACCGCGGCGTTGAAATCGACTCAAGTATTGCGGATGGTCCGCAATCTGTGATTTTGAAGCAGGTGACCAATGGTATTGCCGTGCGTATGGCGGTGTTGGCTTTATCGATGCAAGGTCAGTTACAAGAACAAGGTTTGATTGAAGCGATTGCGGGTTAAGGAATAAGTCATGACTATTGTAAAAATTGAAAATGTCCGTGTTCTTGATCCCATCCAAAACACTAATTCTATCCAGACCGTGTATCTGGAAAATGGAAAATTCGTTGCAGAAACAGCAGACGTCTCTGAAACGATTGATGGTCAAGGCAAATGGTTAATGCCAACCATGGTCGATTTGTGTGCGCGTTTACGTGAACCGGGTCAACAGCAACACGGTACGCTTAAGTCTGAAGGAAAAGCGGCACGTGAAAATGGCATTTTGCACGTATTTACGCCACCCGATTCAAAGCCAATCGTACAAGATAATGGTGCGCTGATTCACGGTCTGGTCGAAAAAGCCATGCTGGATGGTGGGATCTATCTTCAAGTGATTGGTGCGCAAACCCAAGGCTTAAATGGTCAACAACCGGCAAATATGGCGGGCTTGAAAAAGGGCGGTTGTACTGCGGTTTCCAATGCCAGTGCGCCGTTTGCCAATGATGATGTGGTACTGCGTACCCTTGAATATGCTGCAGGCTTAGACCTGACGGTGGTGTTCTATGCGGAAGAACCACAAATTGCCAAAGACGGCTGTGTGCATGAAGGGTTTATTGCATCACGTCAGGGCTTGCCGATGATTCCGGCACTGGCTGAAACCGTGGCGATTGCCAAATATCTGTTGATGATTGAATCAACCAAAGTACGAGCACACTTTGGTCTGTTGTCTTGTGGTGCTTCGGTGGAATTGATCCGTATTGCCAAGGAAAAAGGCTTACCGGTGACCTGTGATGTGGCCATGCATCAGTTACATTTAACTGATCATTTGATTGATGGATTTAACTCTCTTGCACATGTGCGTCCACCGCTTCGTTCTGAACAGGACAAAGAATTACTGCGTCAGGGTGTAAAATCAGGTGTGATTGATGCGATTTGTACTCATCATGAACCGCTAAGCAGCTCTGCGAAAATGGCGCCGTTTGCTGAAACGCAGCCAGGTTTCACTGCTTTTGATACCTATGTGCCTTTTGGTCTGCAACTGATTCGTGAGGGGTTGTTGACTCCACTGGAATGGGTGGAAAAAGTGACCCTAGCTCCGGCTCGTGTTGCACAAATGGCAGATCGATGGATAAATGAATCAGGCTGGGTGCTGCTAGATCCGGAACTGGAATGGACCCTGAATAAAGAAAGCATCGTGTCACAAGGTAAAAATACCCCGCTCATTAATCAAAAAGTGCTGGGTAAAGTGGTTCAAACTTTTGCTGCTTAAATGATCCCAATTTTATAAAAGTCAGCTTCGACTGGCTTTTTTTATTTTTTAAATTTTGTGTTGGTAAAATGAGTACTCAACAAAAACAGTGAAACTTTATGATATTCATACAATTATTTACATTTTCAAAAAATGGGGATCGTTACACTGATTAAATATTAAACATTAGAAAAATCAAAAGAATGGTGACGATTATGAATATAGACTTTATAGAACGCTTAAAAAGCGATGTTACGGCGATTGTGCTTCAAGGTGAAACCGAGCATTTATTTGCCAAAGATCAAGCTTTGGCTCAATTCCATCCCATATTTTTAAGTATATTGCGTGCACGTCCCGCCTGGATTGAGAATCTTGGTCAGCAACTTAATCCAAAAATTCATGAATTATTCAATGCAAATCCGGCACTCAAGCAGCAGTTTCTGGATCAAGTGGATCAGAGCGCGCCACAAGATGAAATAGAGCATACCTTGAACCGGTCAATTGTACCGACTATGAATTTTTTACAGACCGAAGCGGGTGCTTCAAGTCCGGAAGCGATTAGCCATTTGCTGGAAACCCACGCCGATTCGATTCAGCGCGCATTACCCGTTTGGGCTGGACCTATTCTGGCAGCGCTAGGAGTTTCACCCTTGGCAGGGCAAAATTTAAATCAGGAGCCTGTATTGGCGGAGCAGACCATCATTGTTCAGGAAGAAAGAAAAACCGGCTTTTTATGGCCGTTTATTATTTTTCTGATCCTGGCGGGTTTGATCCTGTTTTTGGTTCGTAGCTGCATGCAGGATGATGTTGAAGATTCAAATACCCAAGCGACCAGTGAAGTTGCTGCAGCTCAGCCTGCATCCTTGCGATTAAGTACAGGCAGTAATGGCGAAATTGTCAGTTGTCAATTACAGCTGAATAATCCGCAGTATATGGAAATTTTGCAAAACGAGATCAAACAGATCTTTAATTATAATATTGGTTGTGGGGCGCTGAGCAGTGAGGTTTATCATTCAGAATTTATTGATCAGGATACTATTCCGACTGTGTTGAGAACAATGCAGGGAATGCCAAATGTGTCACTTGACTGGATTGGCAATCAGGTTTCAGTGCGTGCAGCAACCAATGCAGAGGCCGAGCGTCTGGCAGCACAAATTCGTAGTCTGGCCAAAAATGTCACAGTGGTGACCCAGCAGCCGCTCAATAGAAGTGACGTGATTAATACCGCCAATAGTGAGGCAGAACAAGCCTTGGCCAGTATCAAGACCGATAATGTTAAAGCGCTGGATGTGGCGACTGCACTGAATTTACAGATCATTAATTTTGATACGGCATCGACTGAAGTTCCCGAGGTCAATAAATTGGTGCTGGATCAGGCTGCTGCATTATTGCAACGAGCACCGCATGTCATTCTGAAGGTTACAGGACATGCCGATGCTCAGGGTAGTGAAGCAGAAAATAAGGTGCTGTCTGTGCAACGAGCTCAAGCGATTACCAGTTATCTCGTTGGAAAAGGGGTCAATCCTGCACAGTTACAGGCAGTTGGCATGGGAGAGGATCAGCCGGTTGAACCCAATGCCACACCTGCCGGACAGTTTCAGAATCGTCGCGTGACCTTTGAGGTCGTGAATACCGAAACGGGAATTGTACGTGAAGTAGATGATGAAGGTGTAGTTGAGAAGACAGGAAATTAAGAGAGCGGCCTAAATAAAAAAGGACGAATTTTCGTCCTTTTTTATTATCTTAAATTAAGAAAATACCGGCGGGCTATAAGTCAATGTCCGACCAAGGAACCACAGCAGGAACAGTACCAAAGGCAGATGGAAAATCAGCTGGGTCACCGTAAATCCAATCACATCTTTGGCTTTTAATTTCAGGATACCCAACATCGGAAGCATAAAGAATGGATTAATCAGATTCGGCAAGGCTTCTGCCGCATTATAAATCTGTACCGACCAGCCCAGATGCACTTTCAGGTCATGCGCAGCCTGCATCACATAGGGCGCTTCGATAATCCATTTCCCTCCGCCAGAAGGAATAAAGAAACCCAGAATCGCCGAATATAAGCCCATCACAATGGCAAAGGTTTCCTGCGAGGCAATGGAAACAAAGAACTCGGCAATGTAATGTGACAATGACAGATCGGCCGGGTTTAGCGCATTGGTCATCATAAAGGCAATACTGCCATACAGCGGAAACTGGATCAGTACCCCAGAAATGGCGGGTACGGCTTTGGATACCGCATTCAGGAAATTTCGCGGTGTACCGTGTAAGGCCACGCCCAAAATCAGGAAGATAAAGTTATAGGTATTTAAGCTGGAAATGGCCAGAATCGGATTGCTTTTGGAAAATTCGTTAAACATCCAGACTGCGCCCAGAATCACAATCAGAATGCTTAAAATGGGTGAATTTTCCAGCCAATCCCCCGGTCTTTTTTCGGCAGATACTTCCGGTTTTTCTTCTTCAATCTGAATCGGGAAGTGCTCAATGGTTTTAATGTCAGACCCTTTAGGTGCTGACCAGTAAGCAATCGCAATTGAAGCTACAATCAGTACCGCCGTCATGATCATGGATTGCGGCAGGAAAATGGTTTCGGTAAATGGAATCACGCCCGTCAGATTATAAATCGGTTCAGGCAGACTGCTTTTATTGGCCTGTAACTGTGCAGCTGAAGAACTGATGCCCAGTGCCCAGGTCGCACCCATCCCGATAATCGCGGCAGCCGCAGCAGCGCGGTAATCCATGTTAAGCTCTTTACGCTGTGCCAGTGCAATCACTAGGAGTGCAGTCAGTACAGTACTCATGGCCCAATTAATCAGAGAAATTAACAGGCTGACCGTGGCGACCAGGACAATCGCACCACGACCGGAATGTGGCAGGCGCGCCATTTTCTGGATCAGAAGCTGGACAGGCTTAGATACGGAAACCACATAACCGACCACGATCAGCATGCACATCTGCAAGGTAAAGGGAATCAGGCTCCAGAAGCCGTCTCCAAAGGAAATCGCGACATCCTGTGCGGGTGCACCAATTCCGATGGCGGCAATCGCCACAATGATGACGCCAAGCAGGGCAAAAATATAAGAATCCGGAAACCATTTTTCAGACCAGTCGCTGACGCGCAAGGCGAAGCGCTGCAAAATATTTTGTTGAGTTTGCATGATTAAAATCCATTTATTCTGCGATTATTATTTTGAAATGAAACAGCTATATATAAAAAAGCCCTTAAGATGCTTCATTCTTAAGGGCTGGCTGGATCAGGCAGCGTTACGTAGTAGCGCTACCCCCGTGACTTTTTGAATCTCTTCAAAACTGACCTCTGGTGCCAGTTCAACCAGTCGAATTCCATCAGGAGTAACATCCAGTACACCGAGATCGGTAATAATCCGGTTCACCACAGCCTGGCCGGTCAGCGGCAGACTACATTCTGGAACTATCTTAGGTGTACCATCTTTGGCGCAGTGTTCCATCAAGACCACGACCTTTTGTACACCCGCGACCAGATCCATGGCACCGCCCATGCCTTTGACCTTTTTGCCTGGAATCATCCAGTTGGCCAGATCACCAGTTTCGGACACTTCCATAGCACCCAGAATGGCAATATTGACATGACCGCCACGGATCATGGCAAAGGAGTCGGCACTTGAGAAAAATGAAGCACCTTTACGCGCGGTAACCGTCTGTTTACCGGCATTGATCAGGTCGGCATCCACTGTCTCCTCGGTTGGAAATTCGCCAATCCCCAGCAGGCCATTTTCCGACTGCAGCCAGACATTGATATTTTCCGGAATATAGTTCGCGACTAGCGTCGGCAGGCCAATCCCTAGATTGACGTAGAAACCATCTTCAAGCTCTTGTGCCGCGCGCTGCGCCATTTCATTACGTGTCCAAGCCATGATCAAGCCTCCGCCTTTAAAGTCATCTGTTCAATACGTTTTTCCGGTTGAGCATTCAGGACTATCCGGTTCACATAAATTCCCGGAAGATGGATTTCGTCCGGATCCAGCACGCCAATTTCGACAATCTCTTCGACTTCAGCAATGGTAATTTTGCCGGCCATGGCACAGACCGGATTAAAGTTCTGGGCGGTTTTACGGAAAATCAGGTTACCGGCTTTATCGGCCTTATAGGCTTTAACCAAGGCGACATCAGCAATTAAAGACTCTTCCAGGATATATTTCTTGCCCTTAAATTCACGTTCATCCTTACCTTCAGCAATCACGGTTCCGACACCCGTCGCCGTATAAAAAGCCGGAATACCGGCACCGCCAGCACGTAATTTTTCTGCCAAAGTCCCTTGTGGAGTAAGTTCAACTTCCAGTTCGCCATTTAAATATTGACGTTCGAATTCCTTATTTTCACCGACATAAGAGGAAATCATTTTTTTAATCTGTTTGGTTTCCAGCAGAAGTCCGAGACCGAAGCCGTCTACGCCGGCATTGTTGGAAATACAGGTGAGTTGCTTAGCACCTGTTTCTTTTAAAGCTGCGATCAAAGCTTCCGGAATACCACATAGGCCAAAACCACCAACGGCCAGGGTATGACCATCTTGCACCACATCCTTTAAGGCGGATTGAGCGCTGTCATAAACCTTGTTTGACATCTTGTCACCTCTATTATTGTTGTAGCAGACTTCAATCTGCTGCTTATATCCTTATGGTTTGCTTAAGAGCATTTTGCTCAAGCAAGTTTATTTTCAAGCACAGGCTTTTTGCCAATAGGCATTGGCATAATTGGATGGATTGTTGCGCTGCAAGACTTCACTGATATTACGGCTGGCCTGCATCAGGGCGTCTAGCTGAATACCGGTTTGAAAGCCCATATTCGAGAGCAGGTAATACAGGTCTTCAGTTGAAACATTGCCTGAAGCGCCTTTGGCATAAGGGCAGCCACCTAAGCCGGCAATGGAGGAATCAAAGACCCGAATGCCTTGAAGTAAAGACTGGTAAATATTGGCGATGGCCATGCCGTAGGTATTATGGAAATGTCCCGCCAAAACTTTAGTATCAAGTTCAGCCAGACAAGCCTCCCAGACATTTCTTACCCGATCCGGTGTTGCTGTACCAATGGTTTCACCCAATGACACTTCGTAGCAGCCCATCTCCAGCAAACGCTGGGTGACTTTGACCACCTGCTTCGGATCAATGGCACCTTCATAAGGACAGTCCACCATGCAGGAGACATAGCCACGTACCTTAATATCATTGGCTTTGGCTGCTGCCATGACATCGGCAAACTTCTCGAAGCTTTCATCAATCGAGCAGTTGATGTTTTTGCGGGTAAAGCTTTCAGAAGCAGCGGTAAATACCGCGACTTCTTTGCAACCCACAGCCAGTGCCGATTCAAAACCTTTCAGATTTGGGGTCAGCAGACTGAACTGAATATTCGGATCTTGGGGTAGGCTGGCAAAGAGCACATCACTGTCTGCCATTTGCGGTACCCATTTGGCTGAAACGCAGGAACCAACTTCGATGGACTGTAGACCGGTTTTCATCAGGTCCACAATCAGGTTTTTTCGGTCATCCAATGTCAAAGGTGTTTTTTCATTTTGCAGGCCATCGCGTGGCCCGACTTCTACGATTTTGACAAAATCCGTCATGCCACTTCCTCCGCCAGCGGCTGGAACTCGACCAGTTCATCACCGGCTTTAACCTGATCACCCTTCTGGAAATATGAGCTTGCGATGATGCCGTCATGCGGTGCGCGAATCGAGTATTCGATCTTCATGGCTTCCAGCGTCATCAGCACATCATCTTTTTTGACTTTGTCATTGGCTGCCACGAGCACCTGGGTAATGACGCCTGGCATTGGCGCGATCAGGTTATTTTCCGTGCCTTGTTCATCCTGATTATTAAAATCAGACTTCAGGTAATTGAACTTATAGCTTTGACCATTCTGGAATAGGGTAATGCCTTGCTCATTCTGGCTAAAAGCCAGTTTTTGCTGTTTACCCGCCAGTTGTAACGCCAAAGTATGGGCATCGACGAGCTGACCCTGAATTTGAATTTGCTGACCGTTATAGCTGGCGACAAAGCCTTGATCCTGAGTGCGGAACTGAACTTTCAGGTTGATGCCATTGCGTTGTAATTGCACTGTATGGCTATTTTGCTGGTTCAGGCGCCAGAATGCTTGCTGCTGCCACACCGGATTGCTTGGAACGGGATTCTGTGCTTGACGTGCCAGTAGCTCAATCAGTGCAGCACTGACCACCAGTTCGGCACGGATATCCGCAGAAGGTTTGAGCAGAAATTCTTCTTCACGCTGAATCAGGCCAGTATCTAAATGTGCATTTTTAAACGAGTCACACAGCACCAGGCGATCTAGAAAAGCAATATTGTTACCCAGACCATCGACATGGAACTGACCCAGCGCATGGTGCATCTGGGTTAGGGCTGCTTCACGATTTTTACCCCAGACAATCAGTTTGGCAATCATCGGATCATAATAAGTGCTGATCTCGTCGCCTTCGACAATACCGCTATCGACACGTACACAGTCACTTTGCTCCGGATAATGCAGGTAGCTGATCTGACCGATCGCCGGGATAAAACCTTTTTCCGGCTCTTCAGCATAGACACGGGCTTCAAGCGCATGACCGTGAATCTGCAATTCATGCTGCTGCTTCGGTAAAGGTTCACCAAAAGCTACGCGCAGTTGCCATTCTACCAGATCCTGTCCGGTAATCATTTCAGTCACCGGATGTTCAACCTGTAGGCGGGTGTTCATTTCCATGAAATAGGCCGTACCGTCTTGCTCGACAATAAACTCTACCGTACCGGCGCCAACGTAATTCACTGCACGAGCGGCATCAATCGCAGCCTGACGCATCGCTTCCAGTTTATCTTCTGGCATTTTTGGTGCAGGCGCTTCTTCTAGCACTTTCTGGTGGCGACGTTGTACCGAACAATCACGCTCAAACAGATGTACATAGTTGCCATGTGTATCGCCAAAAACTTGCACTTCAATATGACGTGGCTGAATCACATAACGTTCAATCAGAACGTCTTCATTGCCAAAACTTGAACGTGCTTCACTCTTACATGAAGCAAGCGAGCTAAGAAAATCTTCGCTGCATTCCACCAGACGCATGCCTTTACCGCCACCGCCGGCACTGGCCTTGATCAGTACCGGATAGCCAATATTGTCTGCCTGCTGTTTCAGGAAGTCGGCATCCTGATTGGTCCCATGATAGCCGGGGGTTAGAGGCACACCGGCTTTTTCCATCAGCGCTTTAGAGGTGGCCTTTAGACCCATTGCCAGAATGGCATCGACTGGCGGGCCAATAAAGACAATATTGTTGTCCTGACAGGCCAAGGCAAACTGGTCATTTTCGGACAGGAAACCATAACCGGGGTGAATCGCCTGGGCACCAGTGTTTTTGGCTGCCTGAATAATGCGATCAATTTGCAAATAACTTTGTGCTGCTGGCGATTCACCAATATAGATCGCTTCATCGGCCAGTTTCACATGTTGTGCCTGCGCATCAGCATCGGAATAGACGGCAACGGTGGCAATTCCTAATTTCTTCGCTGTACGAATCACACGGCAGGCAATTTCACCACGGTTGGCAATTAAAATCTTCTCAAACATTGTAGGATCCTTCTTGTTGTTATGCCGTGGTCTTGATCCAAGCCGGGCTTTGTTTGTTCAAAAATGCATTCAGTCCATTTTTCGCCTCATCTCCCTGGCGAATATGGGCAATATGCTGTGCTGTTTTAAGCAGTAAATCTTCGGTCAATACCTGTTGGTCAACCAGTTGAATCAACTGTTTCGATGCGCTCTGTGCAGCAGGACCACCCAGTAAAAGTGCTTCCACAATTTCATCAATTTTGCTGTCGAGCTGTTCTGGTGTAGTAACTTCATGCGCAAGACCAATGCTTTTGGCCTGTTCAGCAGTAATCCGCTCGGCGGTCAGGAAATAACGTGAGGCCTGACGGGCACCAATCGCACGAATCACATAAGGGCTGATGGTCGAAGGTGCCAGACCTAAGCGAACCTCGGAAGTGGCAAACTTGGCATCTGTACTGGCCACACAAATATCACAGGCTGAGGCCAGCCCCATGCCGCCACCAAAGGCAATGCCGTGTACCCGGGCAATGGTTGGCTGTTTTAAGGTCGCCAGACTTTGCAGCATTTTTGCCAGTTTGATAGCATCCGCTTCGTTGTCTGCCTGTGATGCCTGACCTGCCTGTTTCATCCAGTTCAGATCCGCGCCAGCAGAGAAACTCTTGCCTCGGCCTGCCAAAATCACCACACGCACATCATCATGGTCATTTAAAGACCGGAAACAGGCATTCAGTTCTTCAATCACCTGGGTATTAAAAGCATTGTGCAGTTCGGCACGGTTAATCCAGACTGTCGCGACCTGATCCTGCTGTTCGAGCTGTAAAAATTGATATGTCATTTTGTCACCCCTTACATGCGGAACACGCCGAATTTGGTTGGCTGGATTGGCGCATTCAGTGCCGCAGCCAGACTCAAGGCCAAGACTTCACGCGATTGCGCTGGATCAATCACACCATCATCCCATAAACGCGAAGACGCATAATAAGGGTGGCCTTGGCGTTCGTATTGGTCACGGATTGGTTGTTTAAACTGGTCTTCTTCTTCTGCTGACCAGCTGCCACCTTTCTGTTCAATCTGGTCACGTTTTAAGGTCGACAAAACGCTGGATGCCTGTTCACCGCCCATCACTGAAATACGCGAGTTTGGCCAGGTCCACATAAAGCGTGGCGAATAAGCACGGCCACACATGCCGTAGTTGCCGGCACCAAAAGAACCGCCAATGACCAGGGTCAATTTCGGAACATTGGCATTGGCGACGGCCATCACCAGTTTGGCACCATTTTTGGCAATGCCTTCATTTTCATACTGGCGGCCGACCATAAAGCCGGTAATATTTTGCAGGAAAATCAGTGGAATATTGCGCTGGGTACACAGCTCAATAAAATGTGCGCCTTTTTGGGCTGACTCGGAAAATAGAATGCCATTATTGGCAATAATCCCGACCGGCATTCCATAGAGCTTGGCAAAACCGGTCACCAGGGTGGTGCCGAAACGTGCCTTGAACTCGTCAAAACGTGAGCCATCGACAATACGCGCTATCACTTCACGGATATCAAAAGGCTTGCGCGCGTCACTCGGCACAATGCCGTACAGTTCCGAACTGTCAAACAGCGGCGCTTCGATTTCATCTGCGGTCTTGTTTGGCTTTTTGTTCAGGTTGGCCACGATGTTGCGGGCAATCGCAAGCGCATGTTCATCATTTTCAGCCAGATGATCAGCCACACCAGACAAACGGGTATGCACATCACCACCACCGAGATCCTCACTGGACACCACTTCACCAGTAGCTGCCTTAACCAGAGGAGGGCCGCCGAGGAAGATCGTGCCCTGATTGCGGACAATAATGGTTTCATCTGACATGGCGGGAACATAAGCACCGCCTGCAGTACAGCTACCCATCACCACTGCAATCTGGGCGATACCTTGGCTCGACATACGTGCCTGATTGTAGAAAATACGGCCGAAGTGATCGCGGTCTGGAAATACTTCATCCTGTAAAGGCAAATATGCACCGCCTGAATCCACCAGATAAATACAAGTTAGCTGGTTCTGTTCGGCAATTTCCTGGGCACGTAAATGCTTTTTCACTGTTAATGGATAATAAGTACCGCCTTTCACCGTAGCATCATTGGCAATGATCATGCAGGTCAGACCGTTGACCTGACCAACACCAGCGACCACACCTGCGGCAGGCACATCATCCTGATACACCTGATAGGCAGCCAGCTGACCAATTTCCAGAAAAGCGGTTCCTGGATCAATCAGGTGATTAATCCGTTCACGTGGTAACAGCTTGCCGCGATCTAAATGTTTTTGGCGGGCAGTTTCGCCGCCACCCAAAGCAATTTTTTCAACTTTCTGTTTTAGGTCATCCACCAGTTGCAGCATGGCAGTCTGGTTGGTTTTAAACTCTTCACTACGTATATTGATTTTGCTCGATAACTGATTCATGACGAACATCCTTGTTTTATTCTAAGTGTTAAGATTTAGGCTGTTTCGTTGAAAAGTTCACGGCCAATCAGCATGCGGCGGATTTCTGAAGTACCGGCGCCAATTTCATACAGTTTGGCATCGCGCCATAAACGGCCTGCAGCAAACTCGTTGATATAACCGTTACCACCTAAAGTCTGAATGGTTTCACCCGCCATCCAGGTCGCTTTTTCAGCAGCATATAAAATGGCACTGGCAGCATCTTTACGCAGGCTACGGCTATGTTCGGCCTTGTCACATTCAGCGCCTACGGCATACACCAAGGCCTTACATGCCAACCAGGTCGAATACATGTCGGCAATTTTGCCCTGCATCAGCTGGAATTCACCGAGAGCCTGGCCAAACTGTTTACGGTCATGAATATATGGAATCACGGTATCCATACAGGCATCCATAATCCCCAGTGGGCCAGCACTCAATACAGCCCGCTCGTAATCCAGCCCACTCATTAACACTTTGGTACCATTGCCGACGCCACCCATGACGTTTTCTTTCGGTACTTCGACATTGTCAAAAAACAGCGGATAAGTATTGGAACCGCGCATACCCAGTTTATCCAAATGCGTGCCATGGCTGAAACCTGGCATATTTTTCTCCACCAGAAACGCAGTCATACCTTTGGCACCGGCTTGCAAATCGGTTTTGGCATAGACCACCAGGACATCGGCATCGCCACCATTGGTGATCCACATTTTTGAACCATTCAGGAGATAATGATCGCCTTTGTCTTCCGCTTTCAGTTTCATGCTGACCACATCCGAGCCGGCATTCGGTTCAGACATCGCCAAGGCACCGACATATTCACCTGAAATCAATTTAGGCAGATAGCGCTGTTTCTGTTCTTCCGTACCATTACGCTTAATTTGGTTTACGCATAGGTTAGAATGTGCGCCATAGGACAGCCCAATGGATGCAGAAGCACGGGAAATTTCCTGCATGGCAATAATGTGCGCCAGATAACCGAAATTTGAACCGCCATATTCCTCACTGACTGTCAGACCAAGCAGGCCCATCTCGCCAAACTTTTTCCAAAGGTGAGCAGGGAACTCGTTGTCACGGTCAACCTGTTGAGCAATCGGGGTAATTTCTTTGGCGCAAAATGCGGCCACTGAATCACGAAGCGCTATTAGAGTTTCATCCAAACCGAAATCCAAGCTTTGTAAATTCATTCTTCATCCATCCTATGGTTCTATTTGTTGTATCCAAAAAAGCATTTTTGTTGTGCTTGTGGTTTTAACATACAACGAAAAAATAAAAAAGTGAATCTATATTCACAAAATGATTTACAATTCATTTTATCTTGTTGAGAATAATTTTATGAGTTATAAAAGATCATCATTGATGCAGGAACGAATGGAACAAAATCGCCTGTCGATTTTGGAATCTGCTCGTGAACTGATTATTCAAGGGGGCTTGAAGGAGGCATCGATTCAGGCCATTGCAGAGCGTGCAGGCGTTTCTACAGGACTGGTCTATCGATATTTCGAGAGCAAAAGCCAGATTTTGATCGAGGTTTTGTCGGCCGCGATTCAGCATGAAGTCGGGATCTTGAACCATATTGCCGAGTCAGATTTGTCGCCAAAACTGAAATTGCAAAAATCTGTTACAACTTTTGTCAAACGTGCAATGAATAGCCCCCAACTGGCGTATTCACTGATGTTCGAACCGGTTGATCCGGAAATGGAACATGAGCGTTTTCGCAGTAAGCAGCTGCTCAAGCAGAGCATTAAGGAAATTCTGGCCGAAGGAAAGGTCAATGGAGAATTCGAATTTGAAGATTTGAATACGGCAGCGTTGGGCGTGGTTGGCGCCATGACCTTTGTCGTAATTGAACCTTTAAATCCGTCCCGAAATGTCATGTTTGATCAGAAGTATAAGGATCACTTTGTCAAACAGATTGCCGATTTTTGTGTCAACGCAGTACGTGGGCAGGAGGAAAATTTACAAGCATAAACACACAAAAAACCGGTACACAGACAAGGTCGTCGTGGTCATAAAACAATTAGTAAAGTTGAAAATCAGAATTACAAAGAATCAAGGAGATCGATTCAATGACACAAGTACGGTTAAGCTATGCCTATGGAACCAGCAGCCAGCCTTTATTGGGCATGACGATTGGTGAAAAATTTGATCAGGCTTGCGAGCAGTATGCAGAACGTGATGCGGTAGTGAGTTTGCATCAGAACATACGCCTCAGTTACCGGCAGCTACAGGATCAGGTCAATGCCTTTGCCTGTCAGCTGCTGAAACTAGGTATGCAAAAAGGTGACCGTCTGGCAATCTGGTCGCCGAACTGTGTGGAATGGACCATTACCCAGTTTGCGGCCTTCAAGGCAGGCATTATTCTGGTGAACCTGAATCCGGCCTATAAAAGCAATGAGCTTGAATATGTGCTAAACAAGGTCTCCTGTAAGGGACTGGTGATTGCAGCGCAGTTTAAGACGACGGACTATCAGGAAATTCTGACTAAAATTGCACCTGAGCTGATGCAGACTGAAAGTAAATTCCTCAATGCAGAGCGCTTGCCGCATTTAAAGCATGTGATTAAAATTGATGATCAGCAGCATACCGGTATCCACCGTTTTCAGGATTTACTAAGCTCGCCAAGCCCCCAAGAGCTGGAACAACTGCAACAGATCTCCAGTGAATTGCAGTTCGATGAAACGATTAATATCCAGTTTACTTCGGGCACTACGGGCAATCCGAAAGGCACCATGCTGACCCATAATAATATTTTAAATAACGGGTACTTTGTCGGTGAAGCGATTCATTTAGGTCCAGAAGACAGCGTCTGTATTTCAGTTCCTTTATTTCACTGCTTTGGTATGGTGATGGGTAATCTGGCCTGTATTACGCATGGTTCTGCCATGATCTATCCATCAGCTGTATTTAATCCGCTGGAAACCTTGAAAGCCATTCAGCAGGAAAAATGTACTGCGGCTTATGGTGTGCCAACCATGTTTATCGCCATTCTTGAGCATGAACAGTTTGACGAATTTGACCTGTCCAGTCTGCGTACCGGGATTATGGCGGGTAGTCCATGTCCGCAGGAAATTATGCAGCGCGTGATTGAACGCATGCATATGTCTGAAATCACGATTTGTTATGGCATGACCGAAACTGCGCCAGTGAGTGCACAAAGCTCAACGGCAGACAGTGTCGAGCGACGTGTTAGTACGGTTGGCCGGGTACATCCGCATCTGGAAGTTAAAATTGTCGATGAAAATGGCAAGGTGGTGCCACGCGGTCAATTGGGCGAGCTATGTGTACGCGGTTATTCCGTCATGCTCGGTTACTGGGAAGACCAGGACAAAACTCAGGAAGTGATTGATGCTGCACGCTGGATGCATACCGGTGATATCGCTGAAATGGATGATGAAGGCTTTGTGAAAATCAAGGGTCGAATCAAGGATGTCGTCATTCGTGGCGGAGAAAACCTGTTCCCGAAAGAAATCGAAGATTTCCTTTATACCCATCCTGCCGTTTCAGATGTACAGGTGATCGGTGTGCCAGACCATAAATATGGTGAGGAACTTTGTGCTTGCATCATCCTGCATGAAAATGATCCGTGTACTGAGGAAACTATCCGTCAGTATTGTAAGGAGCATATTTCTCACAATAAAGTGCCACGTTATGTGCGTTTCTTCCAGGAATTTCCAATGACGGCTTCCGGTAAGGCGCAGAAGTTCAAATTGCGTGAATTTATGCGTGAAGAGCTGAACTTGAAAGAGATTGCTTAAATTGTATTGATGCGATTCTTAAATGGGGCAAAGCAGTATTTAATGCATGCATTGCCTCCATTTGTATAACGGTTTCGATATCAATGTTTAGGCTTTTCTTACTTTTGATGGGCCAAAAGTAAGCAAAATCCCTTTATTTTGCTGAAGGGACTTCCATGTCCCTCAGCAAAATGGCGACATCCATGTCGCCGGGTCTATGATCAAATTTCAAGAAAACAGTAAATAAGATCAAGCTACAAGATTTAAATATTCAATCTATCTAAATACCCGCCTGAGTTTTAGATTCGTGCATAGATTTAGAGTAAAAATATGGCAAAAAACTTTCACAGTGAAGTCGTGGTCGTCAGTTATGACGATCATATCCGTAAACTGATTCCCGGTTATGAACTGGTGCATCAGCAGATTGAAGCAATTCTCAGCACTGAACTCCCAGAAACCGCACATATGTTAATAGTGGGTTGCGGAACAGGTTATGAATTGTCGTATTTATTAGAGCAACATCCAGACTGGACCTTTACTGCAATTGATCCATCAGCAGCCATGCTGAAACAGGCTAGTAAAAATCTGAATTCTATAGATCGACAAAGGGTGCAATTCATCCAAAGCACGATTCAAGATTTGAATCAGCCGGATACTTTCGATGCCGCATTGGCCATTCTGGTGGCTCATTTCATTCCAAATTCCGAAAAAAACGGATTTTTTCAGGCTATCCATCAGTGTCTTAAAACCAACGGTCTTGCATTGACCTATGACCTGATGCAACCCGAAGATCAGCAAGACATCAAAATTATGCAGAAGCTGGCACAGCAGACAGGGTTAAGCGTGGTGCAAAGTAGCAAGATGATTGAACGCTTGGAGCAGGATTTTCACTTGTTATCTGCGCAAAATTTTACAGCACTTTTAACCAAAGTCGGATTTAAACAGTGCAAAATTTATTGTCAAATCATGAATTATCATGGCTTTTTGCTCAGAAAATAAAGATCAAAGAACTTTTTGCAAATTCTAAAGTTTAAGAGAATATTCAGGGAAGTATTAAAACAATGTCGGCATATTACAGTTTTATTCAGCGCGAACAGCATGCAGATGGCAGTACTACGGCTTATTACCGTTCTAATATTCATGCACAAGGTGCGTGGAATCCGCATGAGCAGCACATGGCGCCAGCCACCGGTATTCTATGCGTCGAACTGGAACAGTTTCAGCCACGTGCTGACATGCGTATTGGTCGGGTCGGGCTGGATATTTTTGGCCTGATAGCCTTTGGTGAATTTTCGATTACCACACGCATGATCCGTCCGGGTAAAACCATTGAACTGGTTGAAGCTGAAATGTGTGCCAATGGTAAAACCTGTATCGTGGCACGCGCGTGGAGAATGCTAACTTCAAATACCACGGCCATTGCTGGAGTGGAAGATTTTCCGATCGAAAGTCCAGAATATTTACCGGTTTGGGAGGGTATGCGCTGCTGGCCGGGCGGTTATATCCAGAGTATTGAAACCCGGGCACATGCTGACCATCGTGCAGGCAAGGGCATTGTCTGGCTAAGAAATTCGCTGGACATGGTAGAAGGTCAACCGACGACAGACTTTAGTCGTTTGCTCGGTATGGTCGATACGGCCAATGGCATTGTGCCACGTCAGGACCCGAATTCCGGTTGGGGATTTCCGAATCTGGACCTGCAGATTCATATGCACCGTCTGCCGCAGGGTAAATGGCTGGGACTGGAAGTGGTGCAGCAATATGGTGAAGATGGTATCGGTCTGACTAGCGGGATTCTGCATGATGTTCATGGACCTTTTGGCCGAAGTGAACAGATTCTGACCCTGCGAAAGTTCTAAAGCCTATTCAAAAACATCAAGGCCAATTGCCTCAATCTGTATTTATTGGCATGCTGTGCGCAATGAGTCAGGAACAGCACAAGATGCGGATCAGTATGATTGGGGCAGGGCGAGTGGCATATCATCTTGCCCGTGTATTTTCAGCACAACATGAGATCGTACAGATCTACAGTCGAACCCTAGAAAAATCACAGCAACTGGCTGAGCAATTCAACGCTCAGGCCATCGCTCGACCTGAACAGCTGAGTCATGAGGTGGATCTGGTCATTATCGCGGTCAGTGATCAGTCGATTGCCAGCGTCATTGAACGGATTCATCCGCATTTGCAGCAGAACCTGATCGTACATACCTCTGGCAGTACCCATCTCGATTTACTGAAAAATGTGCATGTGCGTGCAGGCGTATTTTATCCTTTGCAGACCTTTAGTCTGGAACGCCAGATTGATTGGCAGCAGACGCCACTATTTATTGAGGCGGAGAATGAACAGGACCAAATCCTGTTATTAGAACTGGCAAATAGCCTAAGCAATCGTGTTTATACTTATAATTCTAGTCAACGTCTCAGTTTGCATCTTGCAGCGGTATTTGCCTGTAACTTTGCCAATTATTGTTATGACATGGGCAAGCAGGTGGTTGATGCACAACAGGTCGATTTTAGTTTGTTGTATCCCTTGATGCTGGAAACCGCCAGTAAAGCCACGCAGAATGATCCCAAACAAATGCAGACCGGCCCAGCGATGCGTGGTGATCAGAATATCTTGAATATGCATCAGCAGATGTTAGCTAATATGCAGCGGGAAGATTTGCAAAATGTCTATCAGTTGTTGAGCCAGCAAATCCTAGAACGTCATCGAAAATAAAAGAGCCGGATTTTTTAGTCTAAAATAAAATACTCAATTCTTTTTCCTCTTTAATTTTGGTGAAAAATGAAAAGAAAAAATAATAAAACATGGAAATAGTATAAAGATGAAAATCTATTTTTCTTCTTAAGTGTTATTTCGGGTGCATTTGTCTTTATATATAAGTGGATTGCAAAATTTCTCCCATAAAAAAGCGCTGATTAATCAGCGCTTTTTTTGAATCTTGGATTAAGAAATTTTCTTGAAGATAAAATCATTAATCTTGTGACCGGCTTCAATCCCGCGACGTTCAAACTTGGTTTGCGGACGCCATTCTGGACGAGGGTAGCTGTTGCCTTTGCCCGCCAGATTTTCCAGTCGTGGACGTTCTTCCAATACTTCAATCATCCACTCTGCATACGGTTCCCAGTCCGTTGCAGCATGGAAAGTTCCGCCAAGCTCCAGCTTTTGCTCCACCAGTGGCATACGGTCATGCGAAACAAAACGGCGTTTAAAATGACGCTTTTTCTGCCATGGATCAGGGAAGTACAATTGCACAGTATTGATACTGTTGTCTGGCATTTCACGTAATACCTGAATTGCATCTGCATCCAGTACACGTAAATTCGTTAGGCCTTCAACACCTGCTTCGTAAATGCATTGCGCAATACCCGGTACATGCACTTCAATCCCGACAAAGTTACGCTCAGGATTGGCTTTGGCCATCAATACCAGTGAACGGCCCATCCCAAAACCGATTTCTACAGTCAAAGGGCGCTCTGGATGTTCAAAGTGCTGACGCAAATCACCCACTGGATATTCCAAAATTAAGTGACCATATTGTTCAAGCGCAGTACGTTGAGAGGTGTTTAACGGCATTGAGCGGCGCATAAACGTCACGATTTCACGGTGCTCGCTTAAGTTTTCCAGCTCAACGACTTGCTGGTCTAATTGATCGTTCGACATAACTTTGGCAAATCTAAAAATTCAGAATGCGGTATTTTAAGTCCTGAGCCGAGCAAGTCAAACTTTTCTCGGTATTTCTCCATAAAAATTGGCGAGATCTTCCAGATAAAATAAAAGAGCCAATTGAGGCTCTTTTATTAATCACCGTTCATCAGCTACTAAACCGGTCAATCAGTGTACTGCTGGCTTCATTTAAACCGATCACTGTTACGTCTATATTTTGGGCTTTAAATTTCTGGATCACATTATTCAACATGTTCACTGAGGTCACATCCCAGATATGCGCGTGGGTTAAATCCAGTTCGACATGCTCAAGCTTTTCCTTAAAATCAAAGAACTGATAGAATTTTTCTGTACTGCTGAAGAATATCTGTCCGGAAATAATATAGCTACGTGAATTGACCGTATTTAAATACGTATAGACATGTATAGTTCTTTCCAGTTTATTAATAAAGAACAGGGCAGAGAGCAATACGCCGACAAATACACCAAGCGCCAGATTATGAGTGGCAAGCACGACAATAATCACGGCAATCATCACGGTATTAAATTCTAGCGGATGTTTGCTGAATTGCTTGATTGCTCCCCATTGAAAGGTGGTAAATGCCACCATAATCATGATCGCAACCAGAGCTGCCATTGGGATATAAGCCAGCCAGTCTTTCAAAAAAACCACGAGACACAGCAGAAACACGCCAGCGACCAGAGTCGATAAACGGGTACGTGCCCCTGAAGACACATTGATAATTGACTGGCCGATCATGGCACAACCGGCCATCCCGCCCATAAAGCCGCTGACAATATTGGCCATACCCTGACCACGACATTCCTGATGACGGTCACCTTCAGTTCCGGTCACTTCATCAATGACCGTAGTGGTCATCATGCTTTCCAGCAAACCGACAGTCGCCAAGGTAAAGGAATAAGGCAGGATAATTTGCAAGGTTTCCAGATTGAGTGGAATTTCTGGAATCAGGAATACTGGCAAAGTATCCGGGAATTGTCCAAGATCGCTCACGGTACGCATATCTACACTTAACAACAGCGCCAACCCGCTTAATACGATAATACAGATTAAAGGTGAGGGAATGGCTTTGCCAATTTTCGGGATATACGGAAACAGATAAATAATTGCCAGACCAATCGCAATAAACAGATAACCGGTGCTATCCATCCGGTTAATTTCCGGGATTTGTGCCACAAATATCAGGATCGCCAAGGCATTCAAAAATCCGTATACCACCGCCTGCGATACAAAGCGCATTAATTTAGCGACTTTAAAATAACCGGCAATGACCTGAATGATACCGGTCAGAATTGTGGCAGCCAACAGATATTGCAGACCATGTTCTTTTACCAAGGTAATCATCAAAAGCGCCATAGCACCTGTAGCCGCAGAGATCATGGCAGGACGGCCGCCAAAAAAGGCAATGGATACTGCAATGCAGAAAGAGGCATACAAACCGACTTGCGGATCAACACCGGCAATGGCAGAGAAGGCAATTGATTCAGGAATCAGGGCAAGTCCCACCACCAGACCTGCCAGTACATCTGTGCGGATATTGGAAAACCATTCTTCTTTTTTCAGGCTAATCACGAAATATCATCTAAATTTGGAAAACCTGTGTATGTTAAACAGATAGAGATAAAAATCTACACAAGATTGACTTGCAAAAGCCCGGAATATCCTGAATATTGAATGAGTAACTGTCTTGAGATCACAGTTACGCTTTTTTGCAATTTACAGGTTTGATCACTTGAAAGTTTGTCAGAAGCGATTTAAAACATTGAGAAGTGTATAACAAGGATCAGAAATGAAGCTTTACTATTCACCAGGTGCCTGCTCACTAGCAGCACATATTATTTTAAATGAAATTAATGTCGATTTTGATTTGGAACGTGTTGATTTAAAAACACATAAAACAGAAAAAGGTACGGATTATTACGAAGTTAATCCTAAAGGCTATGTACCAGCGTTAGAAATTAACCCTGGTCTGATCCTGACAGAAAATGTTGCAATTCTACCGTTTCTTGCTCAACACGATCCAAAACAAGATTTGATCCCACCATCGGGCATGGGACGTGCCAAAGTGCTGGAATGGTTAGGTTATCTGAACTCTGAACTACATGATGCCTATGCGGTGTTCTTCGGTGGCAAGTTATCCGACGATGAAAAGAAAAAAGCCTATGCGGAGATTGATCGTCTATTGAGTTATATCGATAAAGCTATCGGTGAATCGGACAATGATTATCTGGTGGATGATAACTTTGGCCCTGCGGATGCTTATCTGTTTGTCTTGACCAACTGGTCGAACCAGATTGAGCATGATCTGAGTCCATATAAAAATATTATTCATATCCGTAATAAGGTGGCAGAACGTCAGTCTGTACAGATTACCATGCGTGATGAAGGTCTGATTCCTTAATTACTGGAAAAAATAAAGGACTCAATTGAGTCCTTTATTTTTGTTGATGAAAATTTATTTAAAGAAATAGCCGGTTTCCGGCGAGCTGGCATTGGCCATACGCTTGCGCGGCATACGGCCTGCAAGAAAAGCTTCTCGGCCTGCTTCAACGGCTTTTTTCATCGCAGATGCCATCAAGACCGGATTTTGCGCTGCCGCAATCGCTGTATTCATGAGTACGCCGTCACAGCCCAGTTCCATCGCAATCGCAGCATCACTGGCTGTACCGACACCGGCATCGACCAGAACCGGGACTTTGGCATTTTCCTTGATGATTGACAGGGTGTGTGGATTCAGAATGCCCAGACCAGAACCAATCAGGCTACCCAGTGGCATAATCGCGACACAGCCCATGCTTTCCAGCTCTTGCGCCACGATCGGATCATCCGAGGTATAAACCATGATCTCAAAGCCATCGTCAATCAAGGTGCGAGCGGCTTTCAATGTTTCAGTCACGTTTGGATAAAGCGTTTTTTCATCACCTAAAACTTCAAGTTTGACCAGATTGTGGCCATCGAGCAACTCACGCGCCAGCATACAGGTGCGGACGGCACTATTTGCATCGAAGCAACCTGCGGTATTCGGCAAAATGGTATATTTTTCCGGAGGAATGACTGACAGCAGGTTCGGCTGGTCAGGATCTTGGCCAATATTGACACGGCGAATAGCGACAGTGACAATCTCTGCACCACTGGTTTCAATGGCCTGCTGAGTTTCATTTAAATCTTTGTATTTGCCCGTGCCTACCAAAAGGCGTGACTGGAATTGGCGTGAACCAATCTGTAATAAATCTTGCATAATTGTCCCGAGTATTAGCCGCCACCGACCGCGTGAATAATTTCTATTTTGTCTGTATCGCAAATTGGCGTATCGCCCAATCTGCTTTTAGGAATAATCATTTCATTGACTTCAACTGCAAAACGCTTACCCTCAAGCGCCATACTCTGAATCAGTTCCAGCAGATTCTTGCAGTGAGTTTCCTGTTGTTCGCCATTGATGTAAATCATCATTCTAGCAACCCTCCATGATTAAGTGTTGTTCAAACTTATCTGGCGTATTTTAAAGCATTCCAGGCCAGAATTAACCATCCGGCAATCATTAAAGCCCCGCCGATGGGCGTAATAGCACCTAAACCGCGGGGTAATCCTAAGGCCATGATATACAGTGAGCCAGAAAACAGTAAAATGCCGACCTGAATCAGACCGAAGCTCCATTGAATGGGCAATGCAGGGATGACTTTCGCCAGTAAAGAAAGAATCAGTAGTCCTAAGGCATGATAGAAAAAATAATCCGTTGCCGTTTGCCACCAGCCGAGCTGTGCTTCAGTCGCCCGCGCTTTTAAACCATGTGCACCAAAAGCACCGAGCATGACTGCAAGTGCCAAATTAAGTGCTGAAATCGCAATCCACATTTGAATTGATCTTCCTGATAAAGTTTGCGCTCAACCTTAGCATAAATTCAAAATGCGGACATAAAAAAGCCTTCATCAAAGAAGGCTTTTTCGAGGTAAATCAGTAACAGAATTTGGTGTTAATTGGATGACATCGCCACTTTAATTTTTTCCATGGCATTTTTTTCCAGCTGACGAATACGTTCCGCAGAAACATTATATTCGGCTGCAAGCTCATGCAGGGTCGATTTCTCGTCATCTAGCCAGCGACGCTGCAAGATATTACGTGAACGATCATCTAGCTGATCCATGGCTTCATGCAGGGCAGAGGTGCTTTGCTCCTCATAGTCTTCATTTTCAATCAGACGAGCCGGGTCATAACGATTATCTTCAAGATATAACGCTGGTGCCACATGGGTGGAACCTTCATCATCGTCATCGCTTGATGCATCAAAAGCCGCATCATACGCCGTCAGACGGCCTTCCATTTCCAGTACTTGTTCTGGTGTGACATTTAAATCATTGGCAATAGACTGTGCTTCTGCGAGCGTCAACTTTTTCGATGATTTCTTCAGGCTGCGCAGATTAAAGAACAGTTTACGTTGCGCTTTAGTAGTGGCGATTTTCACAATACGCCAGTTACGGATCACGTATTCGTGAATTTCCGCCTTGATCCAGTGCACGGCAAATGACACTAAACGTACGCCCATATTCGGGTCAAAACGTTTTACAGCTTTCATCAGACCCAAGTTGCCTTCCTGAATCAGGTCACCTTGTGGCAGACCATAACCGGCATAACTACGCGCAATATGTACTACAAAACGCAAGTGCGACATGACCAGCATTTTCGCTGCATCTAAATCTTGGTCATAGTAATAGCGTTCAGCCAACTCTTTTTCTTGTTCGGCCGTTAAAATCGGAATCTGATTGACAGTGCTGATATAAGCACCGAGGTTGACACCTGGCGCCGATAATGACAGGGGCATCAACTGATTGCGGCTGTCACTCATGTGTTCTCCTTGAAGTGCGGGATAACCCTAAACTAGGTTTTATCTTAATCCAATCTCTCCGCAAATAATGGATATTTGGGTAGAGAAATGTAAAAAAGTATACGAAAGTGAAGATCAACAGTTTAATTGAAAATTTTTAAGATTCAATTAAGTAGTGAAACTCTGTATCAGAAATTTTTTTAAATTCAAGCTTGAGCTGATGCAGCTGACAATAGCGGCTGACATCTGTCTGGCTATGCGGATCAGATGATTTCAGCAGGAATGTTTTCTGATTTCCGGCCTTTAGTGCGCGCTTTAACATTAATAGCGGCATCGGGCACGGTTTTCCCATAGCGTCTATAAGGCTGAATTGCGCTGGATATTCGGACATTGCGGTTTTATTTAGATAGCAGAAAAGGCTATAAATAGTAGCAAATATGATGCCAGAACCAAACTGGTTTCAGAAAAAGAAGATCTAAATGACTTTATAAAGTCTTTTGACAATTTTCATGAAAAAAATAACTAAATCAAACAGAACATGCTAAAAAAAATCTATTAATTGTGATAAACCCATGTTAAGCTCGTTGCGTATTTGGGACTTTGAATAAACAAAGTGATTGTTTTTCACCCTATTACATAAATGGATGTAACCGGGATTTTGTTGATAGTTTTACAGAATGATTACAAGCTTAAAAATAATATTTTCAAACTTGTTTGCTCTGCTGTTTGCAACACCGGGTGGTCCTTCTTTTAGTTTCAATGAGGATTAACTTATGACAGCTGCTCGCGAACAAGGCGTAGTTAAGTGGTTTAACGATACTAAAGGCTTCGGCTTTATTCAACGTAATGGCGGCGATGACGTATTCGTTCATTTCCGTGCTATCCAAGGTGACGGTCACCGTTCACTTCGTGACGGCCAACGTGTTGAATTCAGTGTTGTTAAAGGCCAAAAAGGCTTTCAAGCTGAAGAAGTTCAACCATTAGACTAATCTTCGGATTAAGCTAAAAAGAAAACGCTCCAATATAACTTGGGGCGTTTTTTGTTTATACTATCCCTATCTTAGTGATTACCCAATTAGAGCACCGCTTTATGTCATCTGGTTTTGAAACCTTAAATTTACATCCCAATCTAAAAAAAGCGATTGATGCTTTAGGCTTTACCACCATGACGCCTATCCAGCAGAAGGTTTTGAAATTCACGCTGGCAGGACATGATGCCATTGGCCGTGCACAGACAGGTACAGGCAAAACTGCTGCCTTTTTAATTAGTATCATGAATGATCTCTTAAATAATCCGATTCAGGAACAACGCTATCGTGGTGAGCCACGTGCGCTGATTTTGGCACCGACCCGTGAACTGGCGTTACAGATCGAAAGCGATGCACAGGATCTGGCGAAATATGCTGGTCTCAATGTGGTGACCTTGCTGGGTGGTGTGGATTTTGACAAGCAAAAGAACCAGCTTAATAAAGCGCCTGTCGATATTATGGTGGCAACACCGGGTCGTCTGATTGATTTTGTAGAACAAAAAGAAGTCTGGCTGGATCAGATTGAATTTTTGGTCATTGATGAAGCTGACCGCCTATTGGATATGGGTTTTATTCCTTCAGTAAAGCGCATTGTACGTTTCTCGCCGCGTAAAGAACAACGTCAGACTCTGATGTTCTCTGCTACTTTTAGTTACGATGTATTGAATCTTGCGCAGCAATGGTTGTTTGAACCGGTCACAGTTGAAATTGAACCGGAAAAGAAAACCAATGCCGATGTCGAGCAGCGGGTTTATATGGTCGCTAAGGCGGACAAATATAAATTGTTGCAAGAAATCCTGCGTGATGAGCCGATTGAAAAAGTCATGATTTTTGCCAACCGTCGTGATCAGGTGCGCAAACTTTATGATCATTTAAAACGTGATGGCTATAAAGTAGTGATGCTGTCTGGCGAGATCGCTCAGGACAAACGTCTGAAAATGCTGGATCAGTTCAAAAATGGTAAACATAACATTATGATTGCAACGGATGTGGCAGGTCGTGGCATTCATGTTGATGGTGTATCGCATGTGGTGAACTTCACCTTGCCGGAACAGTCGGATGATTATGTGCATCGTATTGGCCGTACCGGTCGTGCGGGAACTAGTGGTGTGAGTATCAGTTTCCTTGCAGAAGATGATGCGTTCTATCTGCCAGAAATTGAAAAAGCCATTGGGCAAAAATTGCCTTTGACCCGTCTGGAAGGTTATTGTTAATCCAGATCATAGAAAAACCGCTCTTGAAGAGCGGTTTTTTATTGCGCTGTGGTTTAAGGCTTATTTGGCCTGACAGCGGAATGTAAGCACCGTCTGATAATCATCATTCTGGTTTAAACCAGTATTGGTACCTGCGATATTGCCAAGGACAGTAGCTGCTGCCTGAATCATCTGACCTGTTTGTTCATCGACCACGCCTTTTAAAGCGCCGTTATAAGCTGTCTTTTCATCTACAATAATTGGGGTTGATCGAGAGCCACAGGCTTTATTGGCCGCAGTAATCGCGTTGTTTTTCGAAGTCAGTTGATTTTTACCTAATCCGGTCACTTCATACTGGTTATTTTCCTTTTGCACTGCCAATGCAGTTGGATTTGATGCACAGGCAGTAAGCAGTAATGCGGAAATAGCTAATCCGCTGAAAGCGATTGTTTTTTTCATCATGAAATCTCAAGTAAATACGATGCTGAATATTTCAACACAGCAAGCAGCGCAGATTTTGTAGCTGTTGTATAGGTTTGGCAATTTTTGGTATAGCTCTATGTGAGTTAGGTGAAAAATAGAGCAGCACAGGATTGAAAAACCAAGCAACTTTATCTTCAAATTGTGATGAGCGTGCTGAATCGCTATGAAGTTTCTAGCGTATTTTTCTTTGAATATGCTAATCTTGAGTATGGTTTTTTAAGTGTAGATATACAAGGCAATGACGGAATCTGCGATTGACATCGTTCATCAAAATATTCACCAACGGCAATCGATTGGTCATCTGCTGGCACCCGCACCCAATGCAGAACAACTGGAAAGAGCCTTTCAAGCGGCATTAACTGCACCCGATCATCATCGGCTCAAGCCGACCACATTTGTGGTGGTTCCAGATAATCAGCGTGAAGCTTTTGGAGGGTTGCTGTCGCAGGCGCTCGTCGATTTGGGTGAAACTGAAACAGCGCAGATTGAGCGGGTCAAGAATCATCCATTTCGTGCGCCCTTATTGGTGCTTGCCTTAACGCGTTTGCAGGATCATCCTAAAGTTCCGCATTTTGAACAAATCCTTAGTTCAGGCGCAGCCATTCAGAATTTTCTGTTGTCACTTCAGGTTCAGGGTTTCTCGACCATGTGGCGTAGCGGTGCTGTAGTCGAGTCTGGCCTGTTTAAGCAGGCATTGGGAATTTCAAAAGATGATCTGGTCTCAGGTATTATTTATATTGGCACTGCAGCAAAAGCAATTCCAGCACGCGCAGAGATTCAAACCGGTGATTTTGTCAGTTATTGGAACCAGAACAGCTAGTTTGCAGGGTATAACAGGATATTAAAAAATAAGATGTCAGAATTAAATTTCTCAAAACTGGTAGAACCAGTTGCAGTTGATCATAAGACAGCTTTAAGAGTCACAGTATTGGGTGGGGGCAGTTTTGGTACTGCAATGGCCAATACTGCAGTGCGTAATGGTTGCAATACCATGATCTGGATTCGTGACGAAGCAGTTGCGGCAGATATTAATGCCACGCATATTAATAAACGCTATTTGCCAGATTTTAAGTTAGAAGAAAATCTGCTAGCGGTGTCAGATCTGGAACAGGCTGTGCGTGATCGCGATATTATTTTAGTCGCTATTCCGAGTCATTCCTTTCGGGATGTCTTGCAGCAAATCAAACCTTTTATTACGTCGCAAGCCGTGATCTCGCTGACCAAGGGTATTGAAGCCAAAACCTTTAGTTTCATGAGCGATATTATTCGTGAAGTGTTGCCTGAAGTGCCTTATGGTGTGTTATCAGGACCGAATCTGGCCAAGGAAATTGTGGCAGGACAGCCGGCAGGAACCGTGATTGCCAGCCAGTCCGAGCTGGTGCGTTATGCCGTACAACAAGCCCTACATAGTGCCTTGTTCCGCGTATTCGCCAGTGATGATGTGCATGGGGTAGAACTCGGGGGCGCATTAAAAAATATCTATGCTGTCGCGATGGGCATGGCTGCTGCGTATAACGTGGGTGAAAATACCAAGAGTATGATCCTGACCCGTGCTTTGGCCGAAATGAGCCGTTTTGCAGTAAAACTCGGTGCAAATCCGCTGACCTTTCTTGGGCTTTCAGGTGTGGGTGATTTGTTCGCAACCTGTAGCAGTCCGCTCAGTCGTAATTATCAGGTGGGTTACGCACTTGGCAAGGGTAAGACTTTGGAGCAGGCAACAACTGAACTGGGTCAAACGGCAGAAGGGATTAATACCATTTTGCAGGTCAAGGCACGTTCGGAAGAACTCGATGTGTATATGCCGATTACTTCGGCCTTGTATGATGTGATTTTTGAAGGTGCGCCGCCACTCAATATTGCCTTGTCATTGATGAAAAATGGTCATCGCAGTGATGTTGAATTTGTCTTGCCACATCATCAAGTCTGATCTATAACACAGGGACTGTCTGCGAATTGTCATATCAGCTAGTTAACATGCAGGCAAAAGAATATAAGGAAATCAAATGCAACTGACTTTAGTTCGACATGGCGAGGCCGCACCACCGGTCAATGGTAATGACACCAAGCGACCTTTAACGGAGCGTGGTCATCAACAGGCTGAGCAGACTTCACAGTTCTTAAAGGATCTGATTAAGCCTGAAGTCTTTGTGGTCAGTCCGTTATTGCGTGCGCAGGAAACTCTGGCACATTTGCAGCAGTATTTTAAAGATGTGCCGGTGGTGATCTGTAATACCATCAAACCGGATGATGATGCCAAAGTCGCAGTGGAATGGTTGTCGCAACTGCCTTATGAGTCGATTGCAGTGGTATGCCATATGAATGTGGTGGCACATATGTCTTCCATTCTGCTGGCTGAATCTTTTCAACCTTATGCATTGGCAGAAGCACGTATTTATGATCAGGCGGTGATTGCCCCTGGCTTATCCACACAGATAAAAAGCTTTAGTCCTACACTATAAAAAATTAATTAAAACGGCAGAACACAATCAATGTTGTATTTATGGATGCCTGAAGCCAATGGGGTTTGGCAATGGTCAACTGGGGAATTCTGGAACACTGCGGACACATTAGAACAGCTGATTCAGGATATACAGGCTCATCATGGCGAAGAGGCGATGGTATTTTTCCCGAGCCGTCATGTGCAAATTTTGCAGCAGACCTTGCCCAAGAGCCAATATAAGAAAATGGGCAATGATGGCATTAAATATTTGCTCGAAGAATATGTGGTGCTGCCGGTAGATGCCATGAAAGTGCTGCATCATTTTCAACAGCCGGATCAGATCAGCATTATGGGAATTGCGAATTCTACGCTTGAGACCTTGCAACATGCTTTAAGCCTGATCCCGGTCAAGCTAGCAGCTTTGTTGCCGGACTTTTTAGTGCTGCCGGTTCCTGATGCCAATCATCGTGTGATTGCTCAAATTGGTGGGCGTTTGCTGGTGCGCGAGTCGGAATATATCGGTCAGTCGCTAGATGATCTAAGCCTTTATCTGGATTATCAGTCCAAGGACCTCAGCTATAAGGTGAGCAACCTGAATCAGGAGCAGTTGCGTAGTCTTGAAGCACTCATCACTCAGGAGCAACTGGAGTCTTTCCAATATGGTATTCCTGTACTGAAAAAACCAAAACAGCATCCGTTTAATATATTGCCTAAAGCAAAATCTGATGGTGCTATTTCCGGTTACTGGAAAGCCTGCGCGGCAGTTTTTCTGGGTATTTTGGTATTGCAGTTTAGTTATGATGCTGTGCGCTGGTATCAATATAAAAAAGTGGCGAATCAGACTGCCGCGCAAGCCATTGACCAGTTTAAATACTGGTTTGGACAAAATTATCCGGTCACTGAGCAGAATATCAAAAGTCAGTTTGAAGGGCAGTTGCGTCAAAGCCAGATTGCAGATACGCATGCATTACAGCTGATTAGTCGGGTGGGGCCTGTCTTGATGCAAAATCAGATTGTGGCACAACGGGTAAATTATGATACTTCTGTGCTAAGTATGGAGCTTAAGGCTAATTCATCAGAAACGTTAAATGCACTGACCACGCAATTGAGCCAGCAAGGTTTTAAGGTGGAGCTGGGGAATATTCAGGCCAGCGGAACAGCTGCGATCGGACTGGTGAGGATTCAATAATGAAAGGCCTTGAAGCGCTACAAAATCGTATGGATCAGTCTTTTGAAACACTGAGTGATTATCTGGACAGCTTGTCGGTACGTGAACGGGTAATGGTAATTTTTACCACTGTTTTTGTGATTGTGGCGGCAGTCGGTTCTGCACTCTGGTATATGCATCAGGCGGCAGATACCCAGCAAAAACGCTTAAATCAGCTGAAAGATACCATTGTTTGGATGCAAAGTAATGCAGTAACCATGAAACCGGCTGGGGACACCCAACTGGATGCAGCGGAGAAAGTACAGCGAGTCGCACAGCAGCAAGGATTGTCGGTGGCTTCCCAGCAAATGGAAGGAAAAATTCAATTGGCGGTCATGCATGAAAATTATGCAGTACTGGCAAATTTCCTGACTCAGCTGGCACAAATGGGGCTAAGTATCGAGAAAATGGAACTAAATAATGAGGCAGGACAGATTAAATTAACGGCGACCATACAATAAACGGTAAAAATAAAGATTTGCAAAGCATGGTTTTTTTGTCAGCCTATGCCTATAATATGCCGACTTAAAAAGCAGTAGACTTTTCTGGATATGTTGTATTCTCTAGCCCGCCCTTTGTTGTTTTCTTTAGCACCAGAGCGTGCACATGAGCTGACATTATCACTATTGAAATCATCCCATAAAATGGGCTTGATGCGTCAAAATGTTGCTGCGAAACCTGTGACCTGTATGGGAATCGAATTTCCCAATCCGGTAGGTCTTGCGGCAGGTTTGGACAAAAATGGTGCCTATATTGACGCCCTTGCCGGTCAAGGTTTTGGTTTTATTGAAATTGGTACCATTACCCCGAGACCGCAAGCCGGCAATCCTCATCCGCGTTTATTTCGTTTGCCACAGGTCAAAGCCATTATTAACCGTATGGGCTTTAACAATGATGGCGTGGATCAGCTGGTTGAAAATGTCAAAGCGGCCAAATTTAAAGGCATTCTCGGTATTAATATCGGTAAAAACGCTGATACTCCGGTAGAAAAAGCAGTAGATGATTACCTCATCTGTTTAGAAAAAGTCTATAATTATGCTTCTTATATTACCGTCAACATTTCTTCTCCCAATACCAAAAACCTGCGCAGCCTGCAAAGTGGTGATGCACTCACCGAACTGCTGGAAACACTGAAGAAGCGTCAGCTTGAATTGGCTCAGGAATACCAGCATTATGTACCTTTGGTACTGAAAGTGGCGCCTGATCTGGATAACAGCGATATTGCCTTTATTGCCAAGCAATTATTGCAATTCAAGATTGATGGCCTGATCGTGACCAATACCACACTGTCACGTGAAGGTGTAGAGGGTCTGGAGCATGCAGAGGAAGCAGGTGGTTTGTCTGGCGCGCCAGTATTTGAGAAAAGTACCGCATGTCTGGCTACATTTGCTGCGGTATTAAAAGGACAAATTCCATTGATTGGTGTGGGTGGTATTCTTTCAGGTGCAGATGCTGCTGCCAAGAAACAGGCAGGCGCCAGCCTTGTACAAGTTTATAGTGGCCTCATCTATACTGGACCTAAACTTGTAAAAGATTGTGTAGACGCACTTTAAATCCTATGAATGCCATTGATATCTTTCTACTGATTATCTTGCTCATTGGAGGGCTCAACGGTTTGCGTCAAGGATTTATTAAAGCCTTTGCGAACTTAGTGGGATGGATCTTTGCCCTGATTGTTGCGGCAAAATATTCAACGCTACTTGCGCCGTCTATGGTTGCTCTGAGTACAGATCCAGTCGTACAAAAGATTGCGGCCTTCGCTTTTATCGTCCTGCTGATTGTAGTTCTGACCTGGATCGTTACTGCACTGTTGAACCGTATTTTAAAGAGTCTTAAACTGGGCCCTCTCAACCGTCTGGCGGGTGGTGTCTTTGGTAGCCTGAAAGGTTTGCTGATTGTTCTGATTACCATGCAGGGAATTGGCCCGTGGGTAGAAAGCTCACCTCATTGGAAACAGTCCAAGTTTATTCAAGCCTTATTGCCTTATGCACCTTGGGCGACTCAAATGTCGAAAGAAGCCGCGAATGGCGCACTACAACATATCAAGCCTGAAGGGACATCGAAACCTTCAGCTTCATCATCTGAAACATCGTCCAAGTCTGGAGCTGCAGATGAGTCTACAAATAATCCTTTTTATTAATCCTAGCTTGTCTGCGAGGTTGCTATGTGTGGAGTAGTTGGTATAGCTGGTAAATCACCCGTTAACCAAATGTTGTTTGATGCATTAACGATGTTGCAACATCGTGGACAAGATGCAGCTGGGATCGTGACATGTGATGAAGGACGTTTATTCCTGCGCAAAGACAATGGTATGGTGCGTGATGTATTCCATACCCGTCATATGCGTGCTTTGAAAGGAAATTACGGTATTGGTCATGTGCGTTATCCAACAGCCGGTTCATCGAGCAGTGCTGAAGCACAGCCGTTTTATGTGAACTCGCCGTACGGGATTACCTTGGCACATAATGGTAACCTGACCAATGCTGAAGAAATTCATGATGACCTGTTCAAAACTGACTTGCGTCATATGAACACCGATTCTGATTCGGAAGTCCTGTTAAACGTGTTTGCGCATGAATTGCAAAAACATGGCAAACTGGTACCTACGTCGGAAGATATTTTCCATGCGGTGACGCGTGTGCATGAGCGTTGTAAAGGTGCTTATGGCGTGGTGGCGATGATTACCGGTCAGGGTCTGGTAGGCTTCCGTGATCCAAATGGTATTCGTCCATTGATCTACGGTTCGCGTGAAACTGAACAGGGTATGGAGTATATCATTGCTTCTGAGTCGGTTGCGATTACTGCGCTGGGCTTTAAAGTTGAGCGTGATATTTTGCCTGGTGAAGCGGTATTTATTGATTTAGAAGGTAACTTCTTCACCAAGCAATGTGCAGTGAATGCTGAATACCGTCCTTGTATTTTTGAATATGTTTATTTTGCCCGTCCAGATGCCATCATTGATGGAATCTCGGTGTATAAAGCACGTTTGAAAATGGGTGAGAAGCTGGCGCAAAAAATTCTGCGTGAGTGGGGTGAAGAGCATGATATTGATGTGGTGATTCCGATTCCGGATACTTCACGTACTTCAGCGCTAGAACTTGCCAATATGTTGGGCGTGAAATTCCGTGAAGGTTTCATGAAAAACCGTTATATCGGCCGGACCTTCATTATGCCTGGTCAGCAGCTGCGTAAAAAATCGGTACGTCAAAAACTGAACCCGGTTGAGCTTGAGTTTAAAGGTAAAAACGTACTGTTGGTGGATGACTCGATTGTCCGTGGTACGACCTGTAATGAAATTATCCAGATGGCTCGTGATTCTGGCGCGAAAAAAGTATTCTTCGCTTCTGCAGCACCGATGGTGAAATATCCAAACGTTTACGGTATTGATATGCCAGCAAAATCAGAATTGATTGCATCGGAACGTAGCGTGGAAGAAATCCGTGAAATTATTGGTGCTGACCGTCTGATTTTCCAGGATCTGGAAGATTTGAAAGATGCGGTAAGAACCACCAAAGTACCGGATGTCAAAGACTTTGATTGTTCAGTGTTTGATGGCATCTATGTTTCGGGCGGTATTGATGCGCAATATCTGGATGATCTTCAGCAAAAACGTAGTGACAGTGCCATGAAAGAAAGCAATTATATTGATGTCAATATTGATGCAGCCTCAGTGGATTTGACTGGCGTACGCGAAGTTTAAACATTTAAAATCATCATGAAAAAGCGGGAATTTCCCGCTTTTTTGTTTTATGATGAACCCATTGAAAATCATCATTTTAGGGTTCTGCATTGCGAAACGTAGGATACGATTTTATAAAAAACAAAAATATAGTACTGCCTGTAAGTTTTTGCCTGATTGCAATTCTGTTGACTATTTTTATTATTAATACCGTTGTTGGTCTCTTTGTTTTTTATACTGATCCTAGCCAGTCAATCTTCTGGCATGCGCTAAGTCCTTATCTGATTGCTTTGTTGTTATGTGCCATGATGATCTCGGTCATCTATGAATTCTATATTTTTCGGAATGGCGGTTATTCGCTGGCGAAGCAGTTGGGTGCACGTCGGTTGAGTCCGATGGACAGTATTCCAGAAGAAAGTGCTGCACTGCACATTAACCAGCAACTGTCAGAGACTTTTCTGATTGACGTTCCGGCGGTATATGTGCTGCCCGATGAAGTTGGTGTCAATGCATTGACGGCAGGGTTTAGTCCGCGGGATACCGCAATTATCCTGACTTGGGGTGCGATACAAACACTGGATAAAGTCGAGCTGTATGGCTTGCTCAGCCATGAATTCAATAAAATCCTGTCTGGTGAAGCTGCGGAAAATACCCGTTTGAAAATTCTGTATAGCAGTTTAACTACGTTTAGTCAGTGTGGCAGTAAGATTGCCAAGTCCGGTTTTTATCGAGCGGGTAGTCCTCGTGAAAACAAGTTCGAAACTTTCTATGTTTCAGTGGGCGCGGTGATCTGGCTGATTGGTAGTTTGGGTGTTTTGATTTCCCGTTTCATTAAATATATTTCACTCGGTGGTCGGACCTATAAAAATGATCGAAAGACCCGACGCCTGATTCAAAATGATGCCAATATTCAGACTTTACTCAGAATTCATGTGCATCATTCCGGCTCCCAGATTTATAGTGAATATGCTGAATCCATTTCACATATGTGCTTTGCCAATTCCTTGAGCCCACAAAACTGGCTGAATATTCATCCCCATATCAATCAGCGGATTTATGAATTAAATCCTGCCTTGATTCAGGACTTACAGCTTGAGAATCTGAAAAAACTCAAAAATCAGCCTTTGTTTAGTTTGTTCCGTTCTTTAGAAGAAGTGGTGCCTGAAACTGCAATGAGCTGGAGCTCGCCACAGCCTTTGCCATTATTGCGGCTGTCTCCGATCAGTTTTGCGATTAAAGATGCGATCAAACCACTGAATCCGGAACTTCGGCTCAAGATGCCACGTCCGGAACTGATTGAGCGTGCATTACAAACCGCAACTGGTTCTCGTGAAGTGATGGTCGCCATTTTAATGATCCGTCAATATCGTGAATTTATTCCGACTGAGGCTGAAGTTAGCCGTGCCATTGTAGATTCATTGCTCAATCTGGACGGGCGGGTGCATATCTCGATTTTCCAGCAAGCTTGTAACAATATTGGTGGCATGCCGACAACTGTTGCACGCCAGTTTTTGATGAAGCTGGCACGGATTATTCAGGAAGATGGCGAAATTGGCCTGTTGGATGCATTATTACTGGAATGTGTGAAATACGAACTGAATTTGCTTCCTGCACATACGCCTACAGCACTCGATGAGGTCAAGCCACAGATTGTGCGTTTGATCGACGCCTTGCTGCATGTACAGCAGATTAATAGCGGCAACCAGCTTGAGGTGCGGGAGCGGATTTTAAACCGGATTCTGACCGCTCAGGAACTGGACTTATATAATGAAATTTCTGATGAGCCGATTGATCTAGCAGAAATCCTGAATGATATTGCGGGGCTGTTATTGCGTGATCGCCTCAGTATTTTAGGTATTGCAGAGGCCTGTTTGTGGAGTGATCGTATCGTGACACAGGATGAGTTGGACGTGATGGAGCTGTTGTATTGGCGCTTGGGTTTTGAGGCAGAACAGGTCGTTCAGCAAATGTTAAAGAAGAACAGTTTAACCATTCTGTAGAAAATAAATGAGAACGCGCAGCTTTAGCCGGAATCTGTTATAACAGCAGGAATGGTTTAATTGTGTATTAAAAGCACGGTTTTTAGCAGACAGCTAAACTTTGTACTAGAATCCATCAGGATAAAAAAGAAAAGCTGAAAAAGTTCGGCAAAGCACAGGCAATCCGGCTAAAATGTTCAGCCTGAAATTGGTGATGATGAAAAGATGATTGGGCATCAGCGTGACATACTGGCAACATTAGGAATCGATCTCTGGATTCCTAGGGACAGCGCATGTCAGCCGCACCAGGTTTCGATCTGGCGTGATCAGGCTGCACCTGAATTTCACACCGATATCGTCTTACCACAGCCTGCTTCCGTAGAGGCGTTGGCTGATCTACCGATTCCTGAGCCAGAGCCAATTGTTACGCTTAAGGTTGATACACCACCTGCGGCACCGACTCACATTGTACCTGTTCAGGAACAGCGTGAAATCGTACAAATCCCGCCATTCAGTTTGCAGGCTTTAAGTCTGGCACATTGCAGTATCGTGATTGATGCAACTGCAATGACCGAAGACACCCAGAATTTATGGGGCAATATCCAGCGTGCAGTCCCAGGTGAGTTTCATGAGCTGAACTGGCCATTTCCCTGGGCCAATGTTCAGGATGGACGTGGTGTAGAATCCTATATTCAGGGTTTTCTGGATGGAATGAGTGCAGAGAAAAATATTATTTTCCTCGGGCCTGCAGCGCATATATCAAATACGAAAATGATCCAGTTGGCATCTTTACAAGAAATGCTGGATCAGCCGATTCTAAAAAAACGTTTATGGCAGTTTATGCAAAATAGGACTGCCAGTCTGGAATAATCTTGCTGTGGAATAAAAATAGATGAAACAAAAAGTGGTTGTATTTAGTCAAATTGATACTGATATTCAAAACAAGCTGGAACAAAATTATCAGGTGAGTTATATACAACCGAAGCTAGGCGATGTGAATCAACAGCTTTTGCAGCAGGTTCAGGATGCTGATGGCATGATTGGCGCAGGGCGCTTGTTGAATCGCGATAATCTGGCCAGTGCCACCCGGTTAAAAATTATCTCCAGTGTCAGTGTCGGTTATGACAACTATGAACTGGATTATTTAAATGAAAAGAAAATTTATCTCAGTCATACGCCGCATGTACTGACTGAAACCACTGCTGACCTGGCTTTTACTTTACTGATGTCAGCAGCACGCAAAGTGGCTTACCTGGATCAATGGACCAAGCAGGGACAATGGCAGCGTACCGTGGGCGAAGCACAATTTGGTATGGATATTTTTGGAAAAACCCTCGGAATTATTGGTCTCGGTCATATTGGAGCTGCAATCGCACGTCGTGGTTTTTACGGTTTTAATATGAATATTCTGTATCATAATCGTCGGGAAAAACCAGAACTTGCTCAAGGGTTGAATGCGAAATATTGCCAGCTTGAGGAACTGTTACAGCGTTCTGACTTTGTGGTCGTTGCAGTAGATTTGAATGCGGATTCTAAGGCGCTGATTGCGACAGCGGAATTGGCTAAAATGCAATCCCATGCAGTATTGGTCAATATTTCACGTGGCTCGGTCATTGATGAACAGGCATTAACTTCAGCTTTAAAAGCCAAGCAGGTTTTTGCTGCCGGTCTGGATGTGTATCAGAAAGAGCCGTTAAAGGAATCGGAATTATTCCAGTTGGATAATGTGGTTACATTGCCACATGTGGGTTCGGCCACTGCAGCCACCCGTAAAAAAATGGCAGAACTGGCTTATCAGAATCTTGTTGATGCCTTGGAAGGACGAGTGCCCCGTTATGTGGTCAATCCGGAATTTTAAAATGCATCTGATTCGTCGTTTAAATGGTATTAAAAAATAACATTTTCTTGCGTCTCTGCTCATTGTTCAATGCTATATTCAAGATAAATTAGATCGGCAGGATTAGAGATTTTTCATTGAAACGATTGGCGCTGGCGTGTGGCTTAAGTCTGTATATGGTAGCAGGGCACGGCTCTAACCATGATTTTAATCAAGTAAATGTACAATTTTCTGTGCCTGATATTGGTACAGGCGTCGGCTTACTCGATCAACAAAAAGAAAAAATGATCGGTGAAAAAGTCTATCGTGAAGTGCATAAACAAATGCCGGTCCTGCAAAATCCATGGCTTGAAGATCAGTTGCTTTCAGTATTTTCTCATATCCTGAGTCAGACTCAATTGCAACAGCCGATCGGTTTGCTGGTCATTAATGATCCCCAAATTAATGCTTTCGCCGTACCGGGTGGCCTCTTTGCACTTAATGCTGGTCTGATTAATTCAGCCCGAAACATGGATGAAGTGGCAGGAGTGATGGCGCATGAAATTGCACATGTCACACAACGTCATTACAGTCGCTCTCAGGATGCATTTAAAGGGCAAGGTTTACTGGCGCTAGCCGGAATTCTCATCGGTGCTTTGGTCGCTTCTCAGGCAGATGGCGATGTCGGCACAGCGGTCATGATGGGTTCACAGGCAGCACTTCTGGATAAACAGCTTACCTATAGCCGTAATCAGGAGCGTGAGGCAGACCGGATTGGTATGCAATATATGTATCGTTCCGGTTATAACCCGCATAGTATGGCAGATTTCTTTGAGGTCATGCATCGCTCGACCAGCCGCTTAAGCTTTCTGCCGGATTTCTGGTTCACTCATCCACTCACCACCGAGCGTATGAGTGAAGCACGTTTACGTGCCAACCAGCTTCCTGCGGTGAAACGCAGTCTCAATGACCAAGACTTTGACATTATCAAGTGGTATAGCAGGGTATTGTCTGGTCAGACCAATGCAGAGCAGCTTATCCTGATGGACCGGCAAAATAATTTTGCAGGCCAGCTTGCCTTAACTGCCTATCGAATACAGCAAAGTGATTTCCAGGCCGCGCAGGCCACTTTAGATCGAGCAAAAAAGCATAACCAGATGCATCCTTTACAGGTTTTATTCCAGACTGATATTTATTTAGCTCAGAACCAGCTTGATGCAGCTTTGGAAAGTGTAGCGTCAGCAGCGCGGATCATGCCGGAAAATCGAGCGCTCAATTATAAATATGCAGAAGTGCTGATTCGCGCCAAGCAACCCGATAAAGCAAAAGTTTTAGTGCAGCGATTTCTAAATGCCAATTCACGGGATGTCAGTGGCTGGCGACTAATGCAACTGGCTGCCAATGCAGAGCCAGATTCGCCGATTAAGGCTGCTAATGTGCTGCGCTATCGTGCAGAAGTAGAATATTGGTCAGGATATGAAGAAACTGCCATCAAATCATTATTACATGCACAGCGTAGCGTAAAGAATAATCAATCTTTATCGTCCACCATTCGCCAGCGTCTGAAGCAGATGCAGCAGGCACATCAATATAAGATTTAAAGCTGAACTGGGTTTTAAGTTTTTGTATCAGGATGATATAGCAAGAATATATTCAATCAGGCTACAATCTTTTTGAAAGATCAGCGTGAATCAAACTGAAGCATAATATGAAAAAAATACTATTGGGCGTGTGTCTACTGGGGTGGAGTTATGGGGTTTTTGCTGCGAGTGCAGTTGAATATGTAGAAGCAATAGAACGAATTAATGCGGATTATAAAAAGGAATCGCGTCAGTTTTTAAGTGGTTTAAATCCGCAGCAACAGGGATTTAGTCCTGAGCAGAATGCAAAATTTTGTGGAATTGTAGGACGTTATGTTGATCGTTTATATCAGGCCGCTGACCAGAATCGTCCTTATCTGGATCGTCAGTTTCAAAATATGAGTAAACGGGATGTAATTGTAGAAGTGAAATCGTCGAAAGAGATGCAATTACTTAAGCGTTATCAGGTCGATTGTAATTTGCAATGAGAATACGTCAAGAACTGTCTTTGATGATTAAAGGCAGTTCAACGTTAAAGACAAGATGCTAGAAAGTAGGGATTAAGCAAGTTGCGCTTTGATTTTGGCGGAAACTTGTGCAGGATCGGCGCGCCCGGCTATGAGCGGACGCAGAGAATTCATCACCTTACCCATATCTTTCATGCTAGTAGCTTGTTGCGCTGCAATAGCTTGCGCAATCATGGAATCAAGTTCTTCCTCAGTCATAGCTTCTGGTAGAAACTGAGACAAAATCTCAATTTCGGCTTGTTCCTTACTAGCTAAATCATCTCGGCCAGCGCCTGCAAAGGCTTTAACCGATTCTTTACGTTGTTTAATTTGTTTTTCAATGACCGCAAGAACCTGAGCGTCGTCAAGTTCTTTGCGCTCATCGACTTCGATTTGCTTAATTGCTGCCTGTAGACTGCGAATGACCGTCAGCTTGGACATTTCTTTGGCACGCATTGTTGCTTTCAAAACATCCGTGATTTGGTCTTTTAAAGTCGTCATTATTTATTCAAGGCAATCAATCACAAATTAATCTTAGTAAAGGCGAGTCGTACGTACTGATTCACGCGCCAATTTCTTTTGGTAGCGTTTAACAGCAGCAGCTTTTTTGCGCTTACGTTCTTGAGTTGGTTTCTCGTAGAATTCACGCTTACGTACGTCAGCAAGAACACCCGCTTTTTCGCATGAACGTTTGAAACGACGGATAGCTACGTCTACTGGCTCGCCTTCTTTCAATTTAACTTGTGGCATGAAGAATCCTCATATCAGTTAGGGTAAGATCTCGGGCTGAATTGCCCTCAATCACAAGTGAAGGTCAGTATTTTACTCATTTACATCTCATACCACAAGTCTATAATAGTTGCTGCAATAGAATTGATACAGGTTATAGGCAGTTTAATGATCGTTTTAGGCTTGGAAACGTCGTGTGATGAAACAGGACTTGCGCTGTATGACAGCGAGTTGGGTTTGCGCGGACAGGTGCTTTATAGCCAGATTAAACTGCATGCAGAATATGGCGGTGTAGTTCCAGAGCTGGCGTCACGTGATCATGTGCGTAAACTGATTCCACTCATCAATGAGCTGCTTGAACAGAGCGGCGTGAAAAAATCAGAAATTGATGCAGTCGCATATACCCGTGGCCCGGGTCTGATGGGCGCACTCATGACAGGCGCATTGTTTGGTCGTACTTTGGCCTTTGCACTGAATAAACCCGCAATTGGTGTGCATCATATGGAAGGTCATATGCTGGCACCTTTGTTGTCAGAAACTCCGCCTGAGTTTCCATTTGTTGCATTATTGGTATCGGGTGGACATTCTCAGCTCATGGCTGCTTATGGCATTGGCCAGTATGAATTGCTCGGTGAATCCATTGATGATGCGGCAGGCGAAGCCTTTGATAAAGTCGCGAAAATGATGGGCTTGCCATATCCGGGCGGTCCGAATATCTCTAAATTGGCGGAACAGGGCGATCCAAATGCATTTGCATTCCCACGCCCAATGCTGCATCAAGGTCTGGAATTCTCATTCAGTGGTCTAAAAACGGCAGTTTCTGTACAGATGAAAAAACTGGGTGATGAAAACCGCGATGCCGACATCGCTGCCAGTTTTCAGGAAGCCATTGTCGATACTCTGGTGAAAAAGTCGGTGAAAGCATTGAAGCAAACGGGGCTTAAACGTCTGGTGATTGCGGGCGGTGTCAGTGCCAATAAGCGTTTACGTGAGCGTTTAGAAGCAGATTTAGCCAAGATCCGTGCATCTGTTTATTATGCTGAACCTGCACTCTGTACAGACAATGGTGCAATGATTGCTTTTGCGGGCTATCAGCGTTTAAAAGCAGGGCAGCATGATGGCTTGGCGGTGACCACCACACCACGCTGGCCAATGACGGAATTGACTAATCCGACAGAGGCATAGATTTCAGGCTTGAAAAAAAGAGGCTAAGGCCTCTTTTTTATTGTGAATTTTTAAATGAAAACTTATAGCAACGGTATGTTGTAAATATATAGTTTTATAGCTGTATTTAGAGCTTGTATATTCTATTGAAACCGGAAAAATAGTTTAATAGCTTAAGTTTATATCATGCATATTTTTACAGGTTTGTAGCAGAGGCAATCTCGGATGGAAAATATAAATTTCAAAAGTTTTCAGGATGCTGGAGAGGCAGTATTAAAGTTTCTGCATCAGCATTTTGGCTTTGATTTATGGATGATTACCCGGGTAGAAGGCCAAGACTGGATTGTGCTGCAAAGTGAAGACCATGGTTATGATATACGACCCGGCCAAGTGTTTCAGTGGGCTGATTCTTTTTGTTCTCATATGGTCGCAGGTAAGGCCCCGAGAATTGCACCTCGCTCTGAAGAAATTCCTTTATATGCCACAGCGCCGATTAATCAGCAGGTCTGTATAAAATCTTATATTGGTCAGCCACTCCTTAAAGAAGATGGCAGTTTGTTTGGAACGCTCTGTGCGATTGATCCAGAAACCAAATCAGAAGCTATTGTGCAAGATATACAACTGGTCGAGTTGTTGGGACAATTACTCAGTTCGATCTTGCAGGCAGAATTACGTCAGAGTGAGCAGATGAGACAGCATGAATTATTGCAGGAAGAAGCCAGTAAAGATGAATTGACCGGGCTATATAATCGTCGCGCTTGGGAAAAACTGCTGCGAGCAGAAGAAGAGCGTTGCAAGCAATATGGTCATCCCGCCGCTGTATTATTTATTGACCTGAATGACCTAAAAAAAGTGAATGATAATTTAGGTCATGATGAAGGTGACAAACTGATTCAAAATGCAGCGCAAATATTACGAGATAATGTACGGATCAATGATATTGTTGCTCGTTTCGGTGGTGATGAGTTTGTGATTCTTAGCGTGGAAAATGATGAAACGGGTACTGAAAGTTTAGTGGATCGTTTAATTAATGCCTTTGCAGCAGCAAACATTGGCGCAGCGATTGGTATGGCGATGCGTCATCCTGGTCATGGTTTATTTGCAGCGCTCGCACAAGCGGATCAGAACATGTTTGAATATAAGCGTCGGAAAAAATTCAGTGAATCCGTGACCAATCTAAAATAATTGACGCTTTAAATCTTCTGTAAATAATTAAGTATTTCATATTATAAAAATGATCATTTTCTATGTTCTAAAGTCATCCTATCTTTTAATATTCTCCTTCATTCCTATGTGTAGAAGTTGAACATGATTCTCCATAAAAAGAAAATTCAATCCATCTTTAACTTAACCATTACAAATTTTATAAGCTTTGTTGCAAAGTAAATTGACCTAATTAAATGCGCTTTAATCGTGTTGAAAAGTGACTCTGGTAAGGAGCGAGCTTCAAATAAGCACTTCATTTCTTATGATAATTGTTGTTTGAAATATACATTAAAATTACAGAACCAAAAATTTCTTTGTTTAAAAATAAAGCGCTATCTAAGGATAAAACTGGTTGCCAAGAAAAAACATTACCGGCAGAAATAGCATTTGAGCTGTTCAGTTTCGAGATGGCCAATCTTTAGTGATCACCAAATAAAAATGCAAAGAAATTTTAGGGAATAAATTTTATAAAAAAGCAGATTTCTATCTTTGGACTCGCTCTTGTCTCGGGTTTAATGAGTGCCTGTGGTGGTGGGGGAAGTAGCTCAGACAGTCCTACTGTCACTACACCTCCAAATGTTCCGAAAGAAAGTATTTCCTCTGAGCTTTCAGAGGAATTTGTCCTGCTTGAAGATCAGGACATTGTAGACAAAATTCGAGATAAAATTTCCGGAAATACCAGTAATGATACCGACTATAACGTTGCTCTAGGTCACATGATTGGAGAAGTATTTGCAGATTATCCTTATGGGCGTACTGCACGTATCATCAAAATTTATAATCTGGGCATCAATAGTATTAAATATCCAAATCTGATCTGTTCGGAAGTCAATACCACTGGTTCGGTCAAAACCCTGAAATTAAAAACAGATAAAGATAACTGTATTATTCTGGATAAAACTTACCGTAAAGGCTCAAACATTACTCAGACGGTGAATGGTGACACGACGACTTTAAGCTTTAGCAATGTCCGTTATGGTTCAAATGTAGATTTTAATCTCAAGGACGACTACCTGATTTCTGGCACAATTGTGCATCGTAAAACCAAAAATAACATGGGTGAATCCGAATCTTATCAAATCGATCAGTTGGAATTCCAGCGTATCGCCGAGACCGGTCAGGCAGGTACTTCTGGAATCGCGTTTGATACAAAGAGCAAAGAATATCTGCAGGTGCGTAATTATAATTACAGCTTGGTCGATGATTATGGCAGTGGCAGTAATGGGATTCGTACCTTAACCAGTCGTGGTACGATTATCGGTCAGCCTGATCTGACAGATTATCGTTACAGTTTTGATTTTAATACCACGACACCATTTAAAATGGATGAAACCGTATTAAATAACTATAAGCATTTGCCAAAAGAGGGCGTGCTTAGAATTAAGGACAGCGATGATCAGGTAATTGAGGTCAAACAGAACCAGCCTGAATCATTGAAGGCTACTGTTTATTTCAATGGCAGTGAAATTGATGACCTGCTATGGTCTACCATTATCGGTGATAAACAATAATTCGAGATGTCAAAAAAGCCCTGTATTTCCAGGGCTTTTTTTATTATTGATTGGGGAGAAGTCTTTATTACAAAACTATTTTGAATAGCCGTGCTAATAAATCAGGTAACTGTAGCATCCAATAACAATTCGGCGGGATAAACCGCTTGCCATGAAGTTTTAAACTGTTTATGCACTTGGTCAATTGGGAAAGTACTGAGTTTTGCAATATTTTGCGCTTTTTGAATATTGTCGGCGCGCATATATGCAATCAAATAGTCCTGACCATGAAGTTGCAGATAAAACCAGGACTCGACATGAACCTGTTCAGCCTTAAGCGTTTCAATTACTTCGTCTTGACGTGCTTTCAAAGTACGCTGCCAGTCATGAACTTGCTGCATGTGTAAGGGCTTAAGTTGAATGAGAACTGCGCCGACATCCATAATTTTAATTTTCTTTTGAGTATCATCATTATATAAATGATTTATATGAAAAAAGCGACCTGAGCCGGTCGCTTTTAAGTTGTTAAGAGGCATTTAGTTGGGTTGAACCAATCCAGTGCTTGGAAAACTGATAGGCAGCACGTCCTGAACGTTGACCGCGTGCCTGACACCAGCGTAGGGCTTCAGCACGGGTTTCTGGCGTGAGTTCCATGCCTGCCTTTTTGAGGTAATGTTCGACAATTTCCAAATACAGGTTCTGATCCATTGGATAGAAAGACAGCCATAAACCAAAGCGGTCAGACAGTGAAATTTTTTCTTCAATCGCTTCCTGAGGATGTAATTCAGTATATTGCGGCACATCAACTCGGGTAACGGGCGTATTTTCATGCATGAATTCGGGTAATAAATGACGACGGTTACTGGTCGCATAAATCACAAAATTGCTGGAACCGGACTGTAAAGAACCATCCAGAACACTCTTTAAACTGCGATAATTTTCATCTTCGGCATTAAAGGCCAGATCATCACAGTAGACAATGAACTTCTCTGGACGCTCTGCAATGAGTTGCTGAATTTGAGGCAGATCGGATAAATCATCCCGTTCGATTTCAATTAATCGTAACCCTTGATCTGCATACTCGGTGAGTAGGGCACGAACAATGGAGGATTTACCCGTACCGCGTGAACCGGTCAGTAAGACATCATTGGCAGGTAAGCCGTTTAAAAACTGCAACGTGTTCTGGATGACTTTTTCTTTTTGTCGCTCAATCCCTTTTAAATCGGCCAGTTCCATCTGTCTAAGCTGATGAATAGGTTTGAGTTCACCATGTTGCCATTTATAGGCATGAGCAGAAAAATCAGGAATTTGTTTTAGTTCGGGCAGACTTTGCTGAAGTTGCTGCAGAACAGTCGAAAGGGCATTTAAAATATGGTCAGGTAACTCAATTTTCGCCATGATTTAACATTACAGATTTAAAATTATGGCTAAGATAGTACCATTGCAAAATTCACAGTCAAAGCCAGAAAAGTATGATAATTTGCTTAAAGTAGAGAATTTTCGTTATTGTAGAGGATAGAAAATTTGTACACATTTTCTGGCTCTGGGTACGAGCTGTATCAAGAATAAATATAGGGAAAAGGCAGATGCTGTTTAAAGATTTTACTCAGGATATTAATCCACATCAGGCCTATCGTATTAAAAAGCTCAAGCAGCAGCTGCAACAGGCTGAGTCCTATGAGGAATGGAAATATATTGCCCTGAAAATAGATGAAGAATCAGGTGCACAGGAATGGAAATTTGATAACAGTTCACCCTACTTTGATGCAGAAGTGATCGCACATCGTCTGGGTAAATTACGACGCTATCGACAACAAAAGCGCACCCGTGACCTGATGTATATTTTGCGCGAAGGCCTGAGCTACGATATTGCCAACATTGCCCATCCTCTACTGTTTACCGAAGCCTATGTGGGCACTAAAAGAATTATTGAAGATTATGTCGAAGAAGTCAGCCAAGGCTTAGCCTATATTGCTTCAATAGACTGTACCTGTCTCAGTATGGAAGAAAAAATCGAATATTTTCAGTATTGTCAGCGCGCCTATGGCCAGCCAGCCCTGATGTTTTCCGGTGGTTCGACGCTGGGTCTGTTTCATACTGGTGTATGCAAAGCCTTAATGGAGCAGGACTTGTTGCCGAAGGTAATGTCCGGTTCAAGTGCGGGTGCCATCATGACCGCCATGTTAGGTGTATCCAAACCTTCGCAATATATTGATATTTTGAAAGGCCATAATTTCTTTCATGAAGCTTTTCATTTCCGCACCATGAGTGAATTGATGAAAGGTAATGGTGGTCTGGCGGATGTAAAATATCTAAAAAAATTTCTGGTCGAAAATCTGGGTGATCTGACCTTCGAAGAAGCACTCAAAACCTCAGGTCTGCATATCAATATTGCGGTTGCACCTTATGATGCTGGACAGGATGCACGCATTTTAAATGCCTATACTTCTCCGGATTTGCTGGTCTGGAGTGCGGTACTGGCGTCTTGTGCGGTGCCGGTTCTGTTTCCACCGGTTCGTTTGACCAGTAAGCGCTATGATGGTCAATATACGCCTTATATGGGTTCAACCCGCTGGGTGGATGGCAGCGTGCGCAGTGATTTTCCGCAGGAGAAAATGGCACGCCTGTATAATATTAATTATACCATTGCCAGTCAGACCAACCCGCATATCGTGCCATTCATGCAGGATGATATTTCACGTTTCCGTAAAGGTACTTTGAGCTGGCCACAACGAATTGTTCGCCGTCAGGGCGCGGTGATTACCAAAGGAATGATGGATTTCGCCCGGGAACATGCCGGTAGCTTGCCTCCTGTACGCCGTCTACTGGATCATGGCTATGGTGTAGTTGACCAGCGTTATTATGGTGATGTGAATATTGTCGGTAAATATAGCCTACGCCACTATAGCTATATGTTGCAAAATCCGCGGCCGTATCTGTTTAAAATTTTACAGCGTGAAGGGGAGCGGGCTACTTGGCCAAAAATCTCCCTCATTGAGACTCAGGAACGGGTCGGGAAAACTATTCAGCATTGTCTGGAGCTGCTAAATTATCAGCATACACTTAATTCAATACCTGAATACATTGCCACGACTTAATTTAGATCATCTCGATATTTCTGATTTTGAACTACGAACCAAAGCCGGTAGTCTGGGTTTTGGTCGGCGTCTTTATTATGCCAAGGGAAATGCGCTCTGGCTAAAAACCCAGATATCGCATAGATCTGATAGTTTAATATCATCTCCACATGCTGAACTAGGCTGGCAACATGAGCTGGATTTTTATCAGGCTCATGCCAGCTCAGGTGATCTAAATTTTTTCCTTCCACATCAAATTATTCAACAGCCTTTCAAGATCAATCATGAACAATTTGAGCAGGCCTTAATTCTGGTCGATGCGCCGGCGCATTTTCAGATCATGCCGCATCAGCAATCCATCACGCAAATTCGGCAACATTTGCTGCAAGCTGTGGAGCCTTTAATCTGCCTGCAAGAATTGGGTTATTTGCATGCCGATTTAAAGCAGGAACATTTTGTAAATAATCAGGGCAGGGTCTGCCTGCTTGATTTTGAGCATGTCCAAATACTCCATCAGAATGACCTGCATGAACTGAATGCGACACCGCGTTATATGGCGCCGGAACTGTTCCAAGGCCAAGCCAAGAGCCTACAAAGTGAAGTTTATGCTTTGGGTGTTATTTTTTATGAGTGGTTGAGTGGTCAGCGTTTACAGGCGACAGATTATCTGGATTGGGCCTTTTTGCATTGTCAGCGTCTGAAAGTTGAGTTACCGCAGCACTTACAGGCTTTTCAAGGCTTATTAGAAGAAATGTTAAGTAAGCAGAAGCAGCATAGATTGGCCGATTTTCAAGCTGTGAAAGACTACTTAATGACTGAAATTGAATGAGAAAAATACAATAAAACTTGAATTGTTTCTTATTTAATCAAACGAGTGTTTTTTTATGATAAACGGCTTGTCAGCTGGAAATGATCTCTATAATATACACAGCCATTGGGGACGTGGCGAAATTGGTAGACGCACTGGATTTAGGTTCCAGCGCCGCGAGGTGTGAGAGTTCGAGTCTCTCCGTCCCCACCAATCAATATTTGAGTAACTGGATATTGGGTGGAAGTAGAGGATTGGTGTAATGGTAGCATGACGGTCTCCAAAACCGTTCGTCAAGGTTCGAATCCTTGATCCTCTGCCAAAGTTTGAAAGAAATCCAACGCTAAGTTGGTACCCTGATGGGGACGTGGCGAAATTGGTAGACGCACTGGATTTAGGTTCCAGCGCCGCGAGGTGTGAGAGTTCGAGTCTCTCCGTCCCCACCATCATATTAAAGCAAGGCAAATGCCTTGCTTTTTTATTGCCTGAAATTTAAGGGCGGTTTTTTAGTACCAGATTTTTGCTGTCATGGTTGATGAACATCAATGCGTTCTGGATTTAAATTCTCCAGCGAATGATCATGCAAGGGCAGAACTTTAGCAAATTTCATGGTATTGCATGCAATCTGCATATTGAATAATTTAAATGTCATATGGATCAGTTCCATTGTGTTCATCAATTTTATATGTTGGTCTAAATAGAGCATTATTTGCTCAATAATGAATTAACTGCTTAATTTTTGATATAAAAGTATTTAGCTTTTTGCAGAACTACTTGTGAATCAGGTCTGATCGCTATAATATACACAGCCATGGGGATATGGCGGAATTGGTAGACGCACTGTGTTCAGGTCGCAGCGCCTTCTGGGCGTGAGAGTTCGAGTCTCTCTATCCCCACCATCATATTAAAGCAAGGCGAGTGCCTTGCTTTTTTATTGCCTGAAATTTCGTAAAGCTGTTGTTATTTATGCGGTATTGTATTCTGATTTCAAGCACTGGTTCAGACATTATTTATCAATAATAGTTTCAGTATTCTGAATGCCTATGTTGATCAAGATTAGAAATTCATTTGAGTTTTAATTTAAAATGCTGGAATTGAATCGAAATGATTAAAAATAACGAATGGGCAGTCATATCCTAAAATGAATCAAATTTTCGGCAGAAATTTTATAAAAAATTAAAAAATAGAACTAACTGTTTATTTTATAGCGGAATAGATTGTGATTGCTTGTAAAATCGCTTGTCAATGTCGGTCTATCTCTATAATATACACAGCCATTGGGGACGTGGCGAAATTGGTAGACGCACTGGATTTAGGTTCCAGCGCCGCGAGGTGTGAGAGTTCGAGTCTCTCCGTCCCCACCAATCTATATTTGGGCAACTGGATATTGGGTGGAAGTAGAGGATTGGTGTAATGGTAGCATGACGGTCTCCAAAACCGTTCGTCAAGGTTCGAATCCTTGATCCTCTGCCAAAGTTTGAAAGAAATCCAACGTTAAGTTGGTACCCTGATGGGGACGTGGCGAAATTGGTAGACGCACTGGATTTAGGTTCCAGCGCCGCGAGGTGTGAGAGTTCGAGTCTCTCCGTCCCCACCATCATATTAAAGCAAGGCAGATGCCTTGCTTTTTTATTGCCTAAAATTTACTGAACAAAGAAAAGCCCATCGAAATGGGCTGAATAACTGGAGAATAGCGCTGTTAAATCAGTGGAAAGATTAATTTATTTTTCTGTTCTTAAAGAAGCAATCAGGCTTTTAAATGATCTTCAAATTCCTCGCCTAGTTGTAGTGCCAAGGCATTACCTGCCAGATCACAGGTCACCAGGCCATATTCTTTCTTGAAACTGAAACTGAAACCACGATCATCCGCCAGGGTGCGTACCGAATATCCCAATTTTTCTAACCATAGTCGAAATGCAATCAAATTTTTCGCTTTAACCACTTTTTTCACGAGATCACTCCTTCATCATTGTTAAATCTTAAATAAGGGTGAAAAATTATCTTTTAAAGGGCAAATGCCTTTATTTAAATTAATTTAAATGAATTTGCGTATATAGTGAACATCGGTTGATTAAGAAAAAATCAATTTAAACGTTAAGTAAATGATTTTTATCATATTGAATAGGTTGTAACTAAATATTAAGTTTTTATAAGCTATAAATTTGGATAATTAATTTTCTAATTCAATAGCTTATTAGCGAAACAGGTTATTTTCTAATTTTATCAACCGTATGAAATAGAAAATTTCAGATCTACAATGAGAAAATTAAAATCTAATCGATTTATTTATTAAAAGAAAACTGGCTGCTGGTTTTCTGACCTTAAGCTCGATTTGCATGCTTTATACTGTTCGAAATGTAATTCTCAAACTGAATACCCGCACCATGACTGAATTAACCATTGAAGACTATGTGAATCAGCAAATTGAATTAATGCAGCAGCAGGGACTTGATCCGGTTGCTGTGATGTTGGGACATGAAGACTGGTTGAGCTTTAGTATTCAGTCGAAAGTGGCCTATACGCCTTTCGGCAGTGCCCGTCGTTATCAGCCTGCTTTAGGTGGCTTGCTACTGGTACGTATTGATGAAATGCAGGCGGTGCGTGTCGTGACTCAAGGTGAACTGGATACTTATGCACAAAGTAACCAGATTCTTTAACATTGCTTCATGCGATACATACGTTGTCAGTTTTAGTGAATAGAATCCAAGAAACTAGTTACTGCTATCCTACATATCATCATTCGGGATCGACATGGCCAATGTCACTTTTAAAGTTGAACGACAGAACTAATGTCATGCTCTGAAAGCAGACATTTTATTTCTATTTTGGTTTACAGTTTAATTTTGAATAATGCCCATTATATTAAATGGGTGCAAATGAGAGAGGGTATCTAAATCTCACTTGTTAAAAATAGACAGTATAGACAGTGAATCGTTCATGAAGTACATGGTTAAATATCCCAATATTACAAGCCATATCAGGATAATAATTCCTGCTCCCCAACGGTTTATAGGCCTTTCAACTAAGGTTTCTGCAAGAATTCTACAATCATCTATAATGTTTTGTGGGGTAAGCTTGATAACTAATAAAATACCTAAAGGTACAACAATAATATCGTCTAAATACCCAAGTACGGGAATAAAATCTGGAATTAAATCAATTGGTGAGAAGGCATAGGCAGCAATAATTAAAGCTAAAAACTTTATAGAATTGGGCGTTCGCTTGTCTTTTGCAATAAGCCAAACAACCAAGATATCTTTTTTAATTGATTTAGCCCATTGTTTGATTCTTTGATACATAGCAAATATTAAAAGAACTATAGAGATTTAATCATAAGAGAGTTTTCTTAAAACAATATAGATTTTTATTATCCTATTACGATTTTCTAGAATTAACATAATACACGTTATCCGAAATTCTATTTTTTATTATATATAAATCATATCTTTATAGTTTTTTAAAAGCCCAATTCAAGTAAATTGGGCTTTTTAAATAATTTATTAGGTTCCATGTTGATTATTTAAGCAATATTCCGTGAATTTATTTAATTTTAATAAACATTATCCTATTTTTTGTGAGTCATTATTTCATATGTTAGAACTGAAATTGGTTCCTAAAAAATAGGGGACGTGGTTGATTATAAGAAAGGAAAAATGGCACAGAAAGACATTTTTTAGATGGAGGTTCAACTTACTCCGACTTGTGTAAAAGTTGTACGTGCCTTTCAATGACATTCTATGCATCGCAAATGAAAAAAAAGTGAGTCGGCTGAAGATTGATCTTCAGCTTTGAATCCCGTTTAAAACTGATCTTTGAGAGTTCTTAAGCGCTGGAATTCTTCCACGCTTTCTGCACGCAGAAAAGGATTAGTTTGCAATTCATCTTCAATACTGCTTGGTAGCGTGCACTGGCCTAGCATACGTAAACGCTCAATATGTTCGAAACGTTCCAGAATTTCAGGATTATCTGGTTCGACGTGTTTGGCAAACTGTGCATTCGACAAGGTGTATTCATGAGTGCAATACACCTGCGTGCGCGGCGGCAAGGCAGCCAGACGTGACAGTGAATGATACATCTGTGAATAAGTACCCTCAAAAACCCGGCCACAGCCCATGGCAAATAAAGTATCGCCGCAGAACAGCACATCAATTGCATCAATAAAATAAACAATATGGCCTAATGTATGTCCCGGCACAGCAATTACCTGGATATCTATCCCATGAAAATTAAACTGTTCTTCATGCTCAAGCGGATGGGTGATAAACGGAATTTTGCTCAGTTCTGCCCGTGGGCCATACACAGGCAGATTTTTTCCTTGGATTAACCCCGGCACACCACCAATATGGTCTTTATGCCAGTGCGTCAGCCAGATTTGACTTACAGTTAAACCGTGTTCGGCACAATAGTTTTGCACCAATTCTGCTTCAGTTGGGTCAATCACGGCCACCTGATGTGACACGGTATGTTCAAGCAACCAGATATAATTTTGCAGTGAATTCTGGACATCAATACAGTGAATTTTAAAAGGCATCATAGCGCATCAGACCAAATGAAGATTAAAGATAAAGTAGCATAATTTCGGATGCTCTGGGGCTTGTCGATATCATCTGATTATCCTCGATTATTTTCATTTATCCCAAATTTGAAAAATTTATGATGCTGGATCATCAATGCTCACCGCATTGCCAATGGTATAAAAATGCCCGCCGGCTACATGATGAATACTTTTCCATTCTTCATCCACCTCATGATAATGCCAGTGGCCGTCGCGGAAGACCCGATTATCGGCATATGCTGCAATCACCTTGCCTATAAACAGGTCATGCATTTGCTGGTTATGCGGCTCAGGAATCAGCTCGCAAAGTATCCAGGCCGCACAACCTTGTACTACAGGAATATCAGAACCAGAAAAATGAAATAGTTCTATTCCGGATTGTGCCAGTTTGTCCGGCACATCATGCAAGCTTTGCGTACCCAGACGATAGACCATATTCAGTTGTTTCAGTGTCGGAATTTGCAGCGCGAAATAACCTGAATTTTCAATAATATTTCGGGTTTTGGTACTTTTATCCAGAACCACAGTCACTTTGGCGGGGCTGAATTCCAGTGCGCATGCCCAGGCTGCTGCCATAACATCTGTATCCTGTTGATCTTGAGCAGACACCAGTACAGTAGGGCCATGGGTAATCAGACGATAAGCTTTTTCTAAAAGAACACTTTGAATATGGGAGTGTGTCATGCAGCACCATTTGCTCTATTTATTTAATAGGCTAGATTAATGAGATCATTAACATATTCAAGTTCATTCTTGCAAAAAAGCTTTTAAACTAGAGATCGTTATATTCAGGAATTCAAAAAATGAAAATGTACCAGGTCGATGCGTTTACCACGGAACTGTTTAAAGGCAATCCCGCAGCCGTGATTGTGCTGGATGAATGGCTCGAAGATGGTCTGATGCAAAATATCGCCTTGGAAAATAATCTGTCTGAAACGGCTTTTGTTAAAGTCATCGATAGCGATAATTATGCCATTCGATGGTTTACGCCAACCAAGGAAGTGGATTTTTGTGGTCATGCGACACTGGCCAGTAGCTTTGTATTATTCAATCAGTTTGATACAGGGAAAACGATTCATTTTCATGTGAAAGATTTTGGCATCTTTGTGGTCCGGCAGGATGCGGATGGCAAGATCAGAATGAACTTTCCAATCCGTCGTGCAGAGCCTGTTGTTGAATATCCTGAGGCCTTAAGACAGGCCTTAAATAAACCATTTAAACAGGTTTATCTGAACGCGCAGGGCTATATTATTGAATATGAATCGGTACAAGATGTGCTGGATGAAACCCCCGATTTTGAACTGCTTAAACAGTTGAATGGCAAGCGTACAGCAATTACTGCTCAAAATACCTTTCTAGATGTCGCAATCACCACACAAGATACGCAATATGACTGTATTTCACGTTATTTTGCACCGAGTAATGGAATCAATGAAGATCCGGTAACAGGTTCAATTCACACCGGAATTGCACCGCTGTGGGCCGAAAAACTGGGTAAAAATGAACTGGTCGCCTATCAGGCATCAGCACGTGGTGGTGTACTGTATTGTGCCTTGCAAGATCAGGACCGAATTGAAATTTCCGGTTACGGCAAGCTATATATGCAGGCTGAAATTTATCTTTAATTTTCATAATTACATAGATCTACATGTCGTCAGGTGAGGCGACATGTTATTTTGATGGTTCGGCTTGGAATAGATTATTCAGAAAAAGAATCATTCTCTAAGATGGGCGCGAATAAAAATTTATATTTATAATTTGGATGAAGAATGTTGCTACGTTATAAAAATTTAAGTCTGGCTATTATATTGTCTGGCTGTAGTGTACTAAGTTTTGCACAGCCTGTTTTGGTGAAAACGGAACAGAATATTGAAGAATACCGACTGGATAATGGACTGCGCATTATTCTAGCACCGAATGATAAAGAAAATAAGATTTTTATGAATACGGTCTATCTGACCGGTTCCCTGAACGATCCTCAAGGTAAGGGCGGGCTGGCCCATCTGCTGGAACATTTGGCCTTTAAAGGTACAGAAAATGTCAAAGGGGATGAGTTCCAGCGCCGACTGGATCAATACACCTTAATGACCAATGCCAGTACCGACTATTACTCGACCAAATATACCAATGTGATCCGTCCTGAAAAAACAGCATTAAGTGAAGTCATTTTTCTGGAAGCCGAACGCATGGACAAGCTGGTGCTTCAGGAAAAATATGTACCGACTGAAATTGATATTGTAAAACGCGAGCGTGAAATCCGGCTGGACCAGCCATTTTCGGTATTGATCGATCAGGTATTTAAATCGGCCTATGGTAATCAGTATTTAGGCCGTTTGCCCATTGGTGACCTGAATGAACTGCAATCCATTAATATGCAGGAATTAAACCGTTTTTACCGTAATTGGTATGCACCGAATAATGCCTTTATGGTCATTTCAGGCAAGTTTGACAAGGCCGAGGTGTTAAAACAGCTGGATACACATTTCAGTCCGATTCAGTCCAGAAGTGTACCAGTGCAAGTGAAAGTCCCAGCGCTTAAACCGGAACAGATTAAACAGCGTGAATTTACCGTGCGAAAAGGCAGTGATCTGGCCAAGTTTAATCTTTATTTGAATCAATCCGAAGAAAGCATTAAAACGGCTTTGGCTGTTTCGCCAACGCTCTATACTTTGCAGCCAAGTGGACATCTCTATCAGAATATGGTGGAAACTGGGAAGTCAACAGCGGTGCAATCCAGTACCTGGCTGGATAAAGACTTTAATCTGGTGTTTATGGGAGCAATCTATGCTCCGAATCATCAGGCACAGGATATTGAAAAGGGGCTGATCCAAGGCGTAGAAAAGAGCCAGCCATTTACCGAAGCAGAATTAAACCGGGCTAAAAATCTGACCCGAAATCAGGCCGACAATATTAAAAATAGTGCGACTGCTTTAGGTTCACGTTTAAGTGATTATGCAGTGGCGTATTCGGGTGACTGGAGCCAGTATTTTAAAGATCTGAGCGCGATTCAAAACCTGAATGTGAATCAGGTCAATCAGGTCTATAAGAATTTTTTAAAACCTGAATACCGTATTTCTGGCAATATTTTACCTACCCCGGAAGATCAGAAAAAAGCGCAGGAACTGGCACAAACAGAAGCACCGGCAAAAACTCTGGATCAACAGACTGAAGCAGAAGAGCCACTGAAAGATGTCAGTGTTTATCAGGCTGAAGTGAAGCAATATGTCCAGGAATCCAAACAGTATTTGTACAGTAAAGACAAACAGATTCAGCGTGGCAAGTTGAAAAATGGCATTAAATACGCGTTGTTTCCGACGACTACCCGCGATGACAAGGTTTATGCCACAATTTCACTGGATTTTGGTACTGCACAAAGCCTGATGAATAAAGGCGAGATTCTGGATCTGACCGCTTATTTAATGTTGCGCTCATCGAAAACTCAAAGCTTGCAGCAGATTGCCGATAAAATTATTGAAGTAGGTGGTTCGGCAACTGCCGGTGCATCCGGCAATGGCCTGACCTTGCAGATCAGCGCCAAAAAAGAAAAGTTTGAGGAGTTTTTCCAGTATGTGGTTGATGTGCTGAAAACGCCGGCATTTGAGCAAAGTCAGTTTGATTTAATCAAGGGGCAGACTTTATCCAGTCTGGATCGTCCTTATACTGAACCAGATACCGTGTCGAGCTTGACGATGGCTCGAACGATCGAGATTTATCAGCCTGGCGATCTGCGTTTTCATTTCGAGCCGGAATTGGCCAAAAAACAGTATCAGAAAGCGACTCGCGAACAGGTTATGGCACTGTATCAGCAGTTTTTAAAAACCCAGCATGCGCAAATAGCGGTTACGGGCGAATTTAATCCGAAATCGATGCAAAATGTACTGAAAAACAGTTTTTCAGACTGGAAAGCTGCACAGCCTTATGAGCGTCTGAAATCGGAATATCGAAGCTATCCAGCCCAGAAAATTCATGCGTTGTCTGAGCAGCGTGAATTCGGGAGTTATGAGGCATTCATGAGCATGCCGGTCGGCGCAGATCATGCCGATGCACTTGCATTACAGGTATTTCGATATATTCTGGGTGATTCACAGTTATCGTCACGACTGGCACAAGAGCTACGCGAGAAAAATGCACTAGTCTATGGTTTTAGTGCAGATGTGCAACTCGATGAATGGGCAGATGTGGGCGCCATAATGATTAGTGCCAATTATACGGCTGGAAAATCCGCACAGGTTTCTCAGGCAGTGCATAAGGTACTCAATGAACTGCTGACACGTGGCGTGACTGAACAGGAAGTCGAAGCGGCAAAAGCCAGTATCTTGAAACAGCGTTTAACTGCACTCGAAGATGATCGCCGTATTCACACTATGTTGATTCCACAGCTGGAAAAAGACCGTAATCTGGTTTACCGGGAAAAACGTGATCAGGCGATTGCTCAACTGAGCAAAGCCGATATTGATGCCATGATCAAAAAATACATCAAGCCGGACCAGCTGGTTGAAGTGATGGCTGATCAGTATGGTAAGCAAGTTAAAACATCATAGTGTTGATAAAAAAATCCCCTCAAATGAGGGGGTTTTTTTATTTACCATATTATTAAAAGCCCAATTTAAGTAACTTTTCTGGTGAACAGGATTCCACCTAAAACACCAGATAATACAGCGCAGGGCAAGCTCCACCAGAAAGTGGCAAAGAGAAAAAGGAAAATATCACCTGATACCAAGATTGATCCTAAAGCGATATCTTTATTAAAGGGTAAGTGGATCATATGTTGGTAATAGTAGGATGCGATTCCACTAAAACAGATCACCAAGCAAGTATATAAAAGCTTTTCTGACAAGGGACTAGCGATCATTTCTTCCCAGAGCATATGTATTTTCCTCCTTTTTTAAGGATCCAGACTCTTATTCTTCTAATTTATAAAACGCTTTAGCATTTTCATAAAAGATCGGCTTTAACGCATTTTCATTGTAGTCCTGTACAATATCGCTAAAGGCATCAATAATATTGGTGAGTGAGCTGCTGACACTGTCCATTGGAAAGTTGGATGCAAACATCACGCGTTTAGAACCAAAGCAGTCTAAAGCATGCTGGATCAAGGGAGTTGCACGTTCCACTAATTCCTGTTTACTTGCCAGCCGTTTCTGCTGATGAAAATCATGACCTAAAACGGGCATAAACAGACCAGACATTTTGGTCGATACATTCTGACATTCAGACAGTTCTGTCAACTGATCTTTCCAGTCTGCAAATATCTGGGCGCGATCTTGTTCAGTCTTGCCTGTAGCTTTGCCCACCTTGCCAAATAAACCTGCGGGCGTACCCAGATGATCCAGCACAATAGGGGTGTTTGGAAAGTCTTTGGCCAGCGCAGTAACATCCGCAATCTGGGGAGAATATACCCAGGCATCAAAGCTTAAATCTTGCTTGGCCAGTTCCTCAAAGCCTTTCAGAAAATTTTTGTTGCGATAGAGATGCGGTTCATTGATCCAGGCATGAATCCCTTTATCCGGATGTACCGCAGCCATTTTACGGATGCCGCGAAACTTGGGAGAAGCTTCTCGATGTAGTTGAATCAGTTGCTTGAAGTTCTTCTGTCGTGGGTCCGCCGTGGCGACAATCCCACCTAGCCGGATATTATGCTGATCAAAAGGAAGTCCGGCGATAAAATGGGTTTCATCCACCACGCCTGTACCTTTCTGATCATGCCAGCTGGCTTCGACATGTACAATTTGTTTGATTTCGTAATGCCCAAGATCTTTCTTGTAATTCGCAGGCAGATAAGGGGCGGTCAGATGCTGAGTCAGTCCAATGGTCTCAATTACATCTTTAGGTTTTAGCAGCCGCACCATTTTGTCCAGCAATCTGGGGTGCTTGCCGAACAGCTTGACCGCGAGCGCTGCCGCATGTGGCGTGTTATACGGATCCCATTGGTGAATATGCGGGTCAATGATCGGAAAGGGAAGTTGCTGCATGCTATGCCTTGTTTTCGTTTATTTATTATTCAATTTATATAGGGTAAAAATCATTTCAAAGTCAATATGATAAATGACAACAAATAAAAAAAGCCCCGTGGGGCTTTTCGTATTTAATCAATGATCGTGCTTGTGATCATGATTATGCTTGTTGGCATGAAACTCTTCATTGTGACGGAAACGTAAATAGTTTTCGAACTGTTCACAATATTCATCATAGTTATCTTCCAGCATCATTTGAAATTGCTGCAAGATATAAGACATGACCTGATCTTTGGCATCACGCATCTCGTTGCCATCTTTAAAATTATTTGCTGCCACCCAGGTATTGAAACGGGCAGTACCAAATAACATCGCCGCACTGACTTGACCGCGCTTATCGCTCGGTTTTTCCTGTGAGCCTTTTTCTACGCGACAAAACTCGTTGGCTTGTTGAATAAATTCATCAGCACGTTCAAAGAATGCCGCATTTAACGCTTCTTCTTCGGTTACATCGGTTGCTTCAATCTTTTGAACCATGAATTTGTTCCTAACACTAAAATCTCAATCGTTAATTATAGGCAAAGCCTTGCAGAAACTAAACCTTTGCCTTAATCTAAAAAATAGCCTAAGCATATAAAAGTGAATGCCATGCAGGATGCGATTGCAGTACAAAGCCTAAAAAGTGATATTGCCTTATTGCGCCAGAATATTTGGCCACCGGCAAATCTAGCTAATGTTGAAGGCTTGCCGATTTATTATGGCAGCCAGTCACAGGTAGATGAATACTATAGCCAGTGGCTCGGGCTGATTGAAAGGGCACAGGATCTGTTTCAGCCTTTTATGGAAGATGAAATCTTGGATGCGATCCATCTGCCGAGTCATTTAAACTTGCCGCTATTTTACTTTCATGTTGACCGGATTCGCATTAATAAAACCCGCGCCAAGGAATCCAAAACTTTTCGTGGGGTCGCCAGCCTGATCGAAAAATGCGGCCAGTTCGAACCCGAGCAGATTGCAGCCATGCGGCAGTGGCTTGATAGTGACGATACTGCAGCTTTGGTGGCACACCGTGAATTTGTGGATTTACGCACTTATGTGTTTCAGCATGGCCAGAGCGAATATACGCGCACCCGTTTTTATGTGAATGGGATTGTGCTGAGTGTTGAGCCACATTTTGAACTGGTCGATGCACGCGATAAGCCACGCAAGCAACGCAGCGACAGTTATAACGATCCTCTGGCAGACAATAATACCTGGAAAGTATTCGGCAAATATCGCTAGCACAGTTTGACCAAGCCCGGTCTTACCAGAAGGGCTTGGTATTTTCTGCAAACTGCTGTAAACGCTCTGCTGCTTCGTTCGACAAACGCTGCTGTTCCGCACTTATCCAGCCTAGCACAAACCAGGCCTTGGCCTGTTGTTTGACATAAGGTCTAAATAATTCGTCTGCTACAAATAGGTCATTATAATGCCCGAGACTTTCCTGCAAGGGTTTTAAGGCTTTTAGATAGGCTTTAACCTCTTTTTCAGGAAACAGGCTTTGCAAGAATTCTACGTTATAGCGTAAGCGTTTGACCCGTTTGCGTGTCCGATGCCGGGATTCAATATCCAGTTCTTGATAGTTCTCGGCATCCTGACAGATTTGCTGGTGCAGCTTGCTCAGGCCTTTACACAAAATCTTATGTGAAGACTTGGCTTTGTTATCCGTTTTTTCTTGGCTAAAGCTGAACAGTTGCAGCATTAGTTCTACGGTAGCAGGACTTCTGAACAGCACACTGATATCTGGCTGTTTTTGTCGGTGTGGGGGTAATTTCAGTAAGGGGGAACCTGCTTTTTCCAGTTGTGGAATCAGGCTTTCTGCCAGGGCATCGCGATCTCGGGTAGAACCCAGTTGCTGAAAAATATCCCGCAGCTGTTCCGGCCATTCTGGCTGTACATGTTCAGTCACGGACTGGAAAATTTTAAAAGCACTGCGCAAACGCCGAATCGCAACACGTGCCTGATGCACATGATCACTATTATAATTTTCGGCAGCAATCGCCGTCGCATTTGGGAAAAGATGAGCCAGACAGTTGGCGACAATTTTTTGTAAAATCGTACTGATCTGATCTTTCTGTTCAAGCACTAAGGGAAGCTGATGCTGAACTGGCAGACTCTCTTCATCATGTAATAAGGCATAACCGCGTTCCGATTTGCTCCGTGTATCCAGCCACAAAGCATAACGCTGAACCCAGGGCTGAATGAAATCAATCAATTCACTCAGCTGGCCGGATTTAAGCTCAAATTCGACTTCATAAATATCGATGGCTTGATCATTGTGTCGAATTTCTCCGACATCAAAGGCAATTTCAATCTGGCTGTCCAGATGACTTTCTGTGAGGACATACCGTACGACATCTGTTTCAAATTGCAGGATGAGTGGTGTCTCCAGATCACCGAGCGCCTGTTTCAGGATTTTTTTGGCCGGTTTATGTTTGCGATATAACTGAAAATCACAATGTTCCGGAGGACTTTTTAATTCATGCTCAAGTTCAAAACGTTCAAATTGTTGTTCAGTCGCTGCTTTCAGGGTTTGAATCCATTGCTGGTCTTCCAGACGTTGCCGCAGGGCAATCTGATGTTGTTGTAATTGTTGCGCTTCAGTATCAAAGTAGCGTGCACACAGACGATGCCGAGTCGGCTGAAGTTTCTGAATGTCCTGTTCAAATTGCACACGAGACTGTGGCGGAATCTGGAATTTGAGTTCTATTTCTGCCATCGGGTCATTCCTCCGCGATGTGGGTTTTATAGATTAATATAGCCCAAAGATCGGCAGGGGTGTGATGTGCTTCTGCAACAAAAAAGCACGCCAGAGAAGGCGTGCTTTGAGTTTTTCTTGTGATATTTATTTCAATATGTTTATTTCAGGAATTTACGACTGACCAAGAACTGTTCGGTCGCTTCAAGCAGTTTCTGCGCATAGACTTCCTGCTTGGCGGTCAGCCAGCCCAGCACAAACCAGTCACTTGCTTCCAGCTCGGTCTGCTGAATATAAACTGCAGAAGAGGCCAAAGTTTGATATTCACTGGCTGCCAGTTGAGCATCGTTCAGCGCTTTGCTGTATTTCTGCAAATTTTTGACATCATAGATCGTGGTTAAAATCGGAAAGCTGAATTTGAGCTCCTGAATCCGGCCCGACAATTGATCCAGACTTTCAAAATCAGTGATATCGGTCTGGTTCATTTGTTCCTGCAAAGCTTTATATTGCTGTTGCAAGGTAGTTTGAGCAGCAGTTTTCAAGTCCAGCGAGGCATGCTCATTTTCATTCAAACTGAACATCAGTAATTCCAGATAATGATGCACATTCTGGGTAGATTTGACCAGATTACCGAGTTTCTCCTGCGCATACAGAATATCTTTGCTCAGGTTTTCTGCCGTGGTGGGATTTTGCAGGAAGCCGGCCAAGCTGTTTTGCATATGCTGTAAATGTTGCAAATGTTCAAATTGCTGCTTAAAGGCCGCCAGTTGATGTGCCCATTTGTCCGAAAGCTGTGGATGCCAGTCTTTGAAGAGCAGCAAGGTCAGATATAAGTGATCCAGTGCCAGTCGTGCCTGATCAATATGTTCCTGCTCTGCAACCTGAGCTGCAATCGCCGCGATATTCGGCAATAAATGCTGCATCTGCTGTGCAATCAGACTGTACATGGTTTTACTGGCGCTGTCTTTTTTGCTGATCTGAAATTCTTTGCTAAGGGTCGCAGGACTGACGCGCTGTGAAGTGGCCAATAGATTGCCTATTTCAGCCTTGCCGCGTACATCGAGCCAGAGCTGGTATTTCTTGACCCATTCAAAACTAAACGCCAGTAGATGTTGAATTGAACCATTTTTAAGCTCGAACTCGACTTCATGTACTTCTTGCTCGGCATCATGTGTGCGGATATGCCCAATATCCAGGCTGACTTCGATCTGGGTATCTTCATAGTCAATCACTCTTAACGTACGGGCAATATCGGTTTCAAACTGGAGTTGGAGCTGGTCGAACTGATTGCCGAGCGCATTGCTGAGAATTGCCCCGGCTTCTGGAAATTTTTTATAAATATCTAAATCCAGTTCAGGAGATGCGGTTAATTTCCCTAGATCATGATTATGTTCAAAGCGTTCGATATGGCTTTTTCCGGCCGCTTTTAGCGTTTGCACCCAACGTGTACCTTCCAGACGCTGACGCAGTGCCACCCCATGCCGGGCCAGTTGGCGGTCGGTAGTATCATAATATTTGGCTTGAAGCTGGATCTGTTGAGACTTTTTCGGATCAAGTGCCTTGAGCAGCGCAGTGCGTCGTGCCACAGGAATTTGGAACTTGAGTTCAACTTCAACCATGATGATCATCCTATCTGTTCAGTGCAATTAAGTACTGAATCTTCACTTGAATAAGGTTTTAAAATGAGGCGGACAGCAGCCGCAATTATATTTTTAGATTTGTGCGCAGCAGATTGTAACCAAAATAAAAATGCATGTAAGACTTGACTGAGCATAAAAAGCTTAAACAGAAGTTTGAAACTTAGATTTCATCGGTTCATTTTAGGCTAAAACGATCGGATTCAGGCCTTCACGGGGATGTGCAAGATGCATTGAAGCGCGCATCAAAAGGCTGTTATTTGGCTAAAATATACGCTAAGGTAAAACAAAAAACGTCAGGATGATGACAGATGAATGTACAAGTACAACCAGAAAGTAAGAATGAGGTGATGGTTCAGCCCCAGATGCCGATTAAGAACTATCATGAATTTTATCGCTTCTATTTGACTGAGCATCGGCATATTATTAGCCGCCGTCTGCACGTGGCCGGCAGTAGCATCGGTTTATACTGTTTTGCCAAAGCCATTCGTCAAGGCAAGCCGCGATATTTTGCATATGGTTTACTCTCGGGCTATGCCTGTGCCTGGGTCGGTCATTTTATCTTTGAGCGCAATAAACCAGCCAGCTTCAAACAGCCTGTATATAGCTTTATCTCGGACTGGCGCATGTTTGCCGATGTCCTGCGTGGTAATATCAGTCTGATCGACCTTAAATACGATAAAATTTCCCGTTAAGCCAGAATGACTTTTATCGGAATGTGCCCACTTAAAGCATGAAATTTCGATAAAAGCCTTGCAAGTCTAGAATTATTATTCTAATAATTATGGTATTGCAGATTAGGTTTTTTGATCAACCATTATATTTTAATTAATACATCAGTTTTCCAAGCCTGGAGCGACCTTCTCCGGGCTTTTTTTATGCCTGTTTGCTACCAATAAATGTTCAAGATTTTGCTCATGCTATTGTGTAAATATTCATAGAAGAATTCATGTGGATTTGTGCTGAAAGTAAAAGATCCTTTCTGGCTTTGAAACGTTTTCCCACAAACGAATGACTCAAAACCAGAAAGGATCGGGTATTACAAACACAGGTATTTATTTTTCTGTTTATTTTCTGTGTCTAAGGCTATTTAAGACGCTTCGCGCCGATTGGGCTATCCCTGAAAATGGGTATTTTTAATATTAATTAATTTGAGTACGCTTGAGCCAGGCGAAAAAAAGACAAAAAAATCGCTCTTAGAATTTTGCAACTTCTCCACCAAGTTATCTGCAAAATCCTAAAAGCGTTTGTCGGAGGGCGTAAGCATTAACACGTTATAATTATTGATATAAGGCGATTAAAACGCAGATTTGAAAGTCCGTATATCCCTGAAAATGGTGATATTTGAGATTTAATTGACAAATTGCGCTAAAAAACTGCAAATCTGTTGCTGCCCAGTCTTAGAAACAGCAAGATGGCGGCAATTAAACCGAGTTATGCCTATAATAGAGCCATCCTAGCAAGTGGCGAGCAAGATGCGCGGTTTATATTTAATTACCAATGATGATCCATTAGAGCTTTTATTAGCGAAGTTGGAAGGTGCAATGGCCAATGGTGGTGTTGCGGTCTTGCAATATCGCCGTAAAAAAGTGGCGAAAGAAGATCAAATTTACGAAATCGAGTACATGAAAGCCATGTGTGCTGAATATGGCGTACCTTTCGTGATTAACGATGATCTGGAAATGGCGGTTAAATACGGCGTGGGTGTGCATTTAGGCCAGGATGATGGTTCGATTGTCGACGCTGTTGCGCGTTTGCCTAAAGGCGTGTTGATTGGCCGTAGCTGTAATAACTCACTTGAGCTGGCTAAACAGGCCATTGCCGATGGTGCGAATTATGTGGCATTTGGAGCAATTTATGCGACTGATAGTAAACCTGAAGCGGGTAATATTGGTCTTGAAACCTTAAAACTGGCCAAAGAAAAATTGAACGTGCCTCTCTGTGCCATTGGTGGTTTAACGGTTGAAAATTCAAAGGATGTCATTGAGTCAGGTGCGGATTATTGCGCGGTGATTAGTGATATATTGGGACTTCCTATGAATGCCATTCCTGAACGTTTAGATGAATGGTCTGCGCTTTTTCAAGCTACAGCATAAAATTTTTTGATTGATTTAATTTTGAGTCGAGTGCCTTCATGAGCTTATCTCCAAAGCAAGAACAATTGTTCAAACAAGCCAATAAACATATCCCGGGTGGCGTCAATTCACCTGTACGCGCATTTAATAGTGTCGGTGGGACGCCGGTCTTTATCGAAAAAGCCCAAGGTGCGTATCTGTATGATGTCGATGGCAAACGTTATGTGGACTATGTAGGTTCATGGGGGCCGATGATTTTGGGTCATGCGCATCCAGCGATTATTAAAGCGGTTCAGGATGCCGCAGTAGACGGTTTGAGCTTTGGTGCGCCCACAGTTCATGAAACCACACTGGCAGACATTATCTGCGAGATCATGCCATCGATTGAGCTGGTTCGTATGACCAACTCAGGTACAGAAGCGACCATGACCGCGATTCGTTTAGCGCGTGGTTATACTGGCCGTGACAAGATTGTAAAATTTGAAGGCTGTTATCACGGTCATTCGGATTCATTATTGGTAAAAGCCGGTTCAGGTTTATTGACCAGTGGTGAAGGGGAAGCGACGTCGGCAGGCGTGCCAGCGGATTTTGCAAAACATACGCTGACACTTCCATATAACGACATCGCGACTTTAAAAGAATGCTTTGCCAAATTCGGTTCAGAAATTGCCGGCGTGATTGTTGAGCCAGTCGCAGGCAACATGAACCTTGTGAAACCGATTGATGGTTTCCTGCAAGCGATTCGTGATGTCTGTGATGAGCATGGTTCAGTGTTTATCATTGATGAAGTAATGACCGGTTTCCGTGTCGGTCTTGGCGGTGCGCAAGCACATTATGGCGTTACTCCGGATTTAACCACTTTAGGTAAAATCATCGGTGCAGGCTTACCAGTGGGTGCTTTCGGTGGTAAACGTGAAGTGATGGAATGCATCGCGCCATTGGGTAAAGTGTATCAAGCAGGTACGCTATCAGGTAACCCATTGGCAATGCGTGCCGGTATCGAGATGTTCAAACATCTCCGTGCTGAAGGTTTCTATGAGAAATTGTCTGCACAACTTGAGAAACTGCTGGTTGGCTTACAAGCTGCTGCGGATGAAGCAGGCATTCCATTCAAGACACAACAGGTCGGTGGCATGTTTGGTCTGTACTTTACCGATCAGGAAGACATCACGAGCTTCGATTCGATGTTGAAGTGTGATGTCGATGCTTTCCGTAAATTCTTCCATGGCATGTTAAATCGTGGCGTGAACCTTGCGCCATCTGCTTTTGAAGCAGGATTTATTTCAGCTGCGCATTCTGATGAAGATATTGCTTTCACTATTCAGGCTGCAAAAGAAACTTTTGCTGAGATGAAAGCGTAATTTATACCTCTCCCAAACCCTCTCCTTAAAGGAGAGGGCTTTCATCTATCGAATAGAAATGAAAATTTAAAGACTTCTTACTGTATTCTTGCGCCATATAGGGCTCAGGCTTAGGGAAAATTACATTTAAAATTAGGGATATTTATTCATGCAAACCAAACATTATTTGACTTTAAGTGATGCTGAATTTTTATTAGATCAAGCCCATCAATATGCCATTCAGAACAGTTTTAATGTCAGTATTGCTGTAGTAGATGAAACAGGTAATTTGCTTACGATGAAGCGTATGGATGGTGCAGCCCCAATGACTGCAAATCTGGCCGTCGAAAAAGCCAAATGTTCTGCCATGAGTCGCCATCCATCTAAACTGTTTGAAGATATTATCAAAGGCGGACAGATGGGTTTTTTGACCATGGAAAGTTTCTCAGGAATGCTGGAAGGTGGTGAGCCGATTATGTATGAAGGGCAGCTCGTCGGTGCGATGGGTGTGTCGGGTGTGAAGTCGTTTGAAGATGCGGAGATTGCACAGGTAGCGATTGAGAAGTTTTTGGCGCAGCAAAGCTAATCTAAAATAGAAATTGATCAGCTCAATTTAATAAAATCATCCAAAGATGTTCCAAAATGAAGCGTGGAATGTGAAATGTCAGCTAAAAAGCCCAATCGCTAATGATTGGGCTTTTTACACCAATATAAGAGTTTGTTTTAAAATGAAATTTACAGAGGATTTCATATAACATGTATTATATTAATTTTAGGAAAACTTAATTTTCAAATGCGACAGAAGCAGTCATCGCTCGTAGACACTCGCTCAATTCTTATCTATAACTATAAAAAAAATGATTTTGAAGGAATTTTTATGAACGTAGCTTTAGTAAATTTACAAATGGTATGTGTTCATGTTGTGAACAGCTACTCTAAATCTGAGACAGGTTTCGGCTCTTACAAAATTCCAGATATTAGGTGCTCAAAACCCTTAATTTATAATGTTAAAAAAAACGATCAATTGGTTTTTTTACAGAGAATGTTAGATTTAAAAATTGATAATAAAGAGATCAATTTATCGCTTCCTAATGAGATCGGACTATCATTGAATATATTTACTAAAGCTAGAGATGAAGCTGAAAATCTACTAGAAAAACTTAAAAAAGATATGGAAAAGAATAAAGATTTTTATAGTGAAAATGTCTCGTTATTTTATGACTATATTGAACAAATACAAATAGCATCTGTTTTTTCTTATAAAGCAGTTGAAGCATTTTGCAACGCCACAATCCCTAATGACTTCGTTTATAAAAAAACAAACTCAAAAGGTATTCAAGAAGTCTATGAAATTTCTCAAATTGAAAAATGGATACCAACTTCAGAAAAACTCACTGAAATTATTCCAAATATTTTGAACTGTGAATCACCTAAGCAAATCAAGTATTGGTCAATGTTTAAAGAATTAGAAACCCTTAGAAATGAAATTATTCATTCAAAAAAGAAAAATAGCATTGAAAATACAAAAAAAATGTTATCAAATAACGTATTAGATATTCTTAATTCAAGCATTTATATTCTTAACCACTTTATTCAAAACGATATATCGAATGAGGTTTTTCCATTAGGTTTTTTAGATAAGAAGTGGCGAATTTATGAAATTGATGACCCGAAGAAAATTTTTGAGTGGACTCATTGGGCAGAGTGATTTTTAGTGCCTCAGATACTCCTCTTTTGCTTATTTTAGTTTTAGCATTTAGTCCTTATTTGGCTAAATCACCCTATTTTTAGGATAGTCGCGTTAATCAACTCTAGGCATATTTAATATAATGGCGATTATACGAAATTAGAACAATAATCATCTGTGAAATCAAAGTGTTTTTCAAATAATGCTAAACTAAAATAGCATGAATCATCATGCTATTTTGTATTTATAAGAGCCTCCCATGCTGTACTCTATGCCCAAAAAAATCCAACTTGCTCCATCCCAAGCTAAATGGCAGCTGTCCTCAACACAATCTGTTTTGGTTTTAGTTGGATTGCAAAACTTGCGTATGCAACAGGGCATACAAGAGAGTGGACTCATGGTGAATTTGATTCAACTAACCAATAAAGCCAAAGCGCTGGATATTCCGATTGTTGATTTGTACGGTGATGATTTGATGCAAGGCATGCAGCAATTGGGAGAATATGCCTCAACGCATCCGCAGCTGATTTTTGCCGGGCAGGTTACACCGATGCTGAAACAGATTTTGCCGCATCTGATGAGTGTGACGGATCAAATCGGTGTGGTCGATGATGCAATTTTATTATCAAATCAAGATCAGCATATTCAGTGGATTGAAAATATTTCGGCACAGGGGATACATCACTTAAATACCTATAGCCTGACCCGCTTATGGGATTTAAGCGCATCTTCCGAATATGTATTGTCGGCCAAAGGCATTATGTTGGCTGTCGCAGAACAGCTGGATATGGATGCTTTGGAAATTAATCCCTATGTCGACTTAAAAAATTATGGTCTGGATTCGGTAGCGGTGGTGAGTCTAGTCAGTATATGGCGTGCACATGGTGCCAATATCCGTTATGAAGATGTGCTAAAACATCCGTCTTTGCACGAATTGGCAAGCTTCATTTTAAAATCCTCAGGTTGATGCACTGCGATTGAGCAATTTTATGCGCTAAATCGGAAATTTCATCGTCATTTACATAAATGCGCATTGTAATTATTGGCTAAGCTTTCTATCATTGCCGCCTTGTTTTTCACGATCAGCCTGGGATTGAACTTTGAGTAATTTTCTAACCGAACATCTGATACATCGTGATGACGATTTCATGGTCATCCACAAACCTGCAGGTTTACTCACAGTTCCCGGTAAAACAGAAGACTTACAAGATTGCCTGATCAACCGTCTGGTCAAATTAGAACCCAAAACTTTACTGATTCATCGACTGGATCGCGATACATCCGGTATTTTGGCCTTTGGTCTGAGCAAATGGGGACAAAAAACCATTTCCCGCCAGTTTCAGGAACGCCAGACTGATAAAACCTATCAGGCTGTGGTTGCAGGTACACTCGAAGGTGAAGGCACTATTGAAGTGCCAGTGGTGTATGATCCAAGCCGTCCGCCTTTACATATCGCAGATCCCACACATCATAAGCCGGCCATCACGCATTGGCAGGCGATTGAACATTTTAATATTCAGGGACAGCCTGTGACCCGGGTGAAACTGATCCCAATTACCGGCCGTTCACATCAGCTACGGGTGCATATGCAATATCTCGGACATCCGATTATTGGCGATACCTTATATGCGACATCCGAACAGCAACAGCTCAGCTCGCGTTTATGTTTACACGCGGAACGTTTGAGTTTTTATCATCCTCAAACAGAGCAGTTAGTCGAATTTTATTGTCCGGCGCCGTTCTAGGAAATACTTCTTTAATCGGCGTGAATTATGCTCACTTTTTAGTGGGCTTTATGTCAAAATACATTGCTTGAAGGTGTGGAATTTTGCTCCAATGACGTTTCGTGATTGAGCCTAATATTCATAATCTTGTACTTAAGATAAAGGTGGAAAAATTGCAGCAATTTGCTATTGGTCAACGTTGGTTATCAGATACTGAAACAGAACTCGGTTTAGGCGTTCTTATTGATGTTGATGAGCGGTCGGTCAGCATTTTATTCCCGAAAAGCGATGAAACCCGCGTCTATGCACGCAGCAATGCACCCTTATCTCGTATCGTATTTAATGTGAAAGATGAATTACAGGATCAGGAAGGGACCAAGTGGATTGTAGAATCCGTTGAAGACCGCAATGGCGTGGTACGTTATCACGTCGTTCGTACCTTGGAAGATGGAACTGAAGAACGTAAATCGCTGAATGAAACCCGTATTGGTGCAACCATCCAATTGTCTAAGCCTTTAGACCGTTTATTGGCCAGTCAGGTTGATTATAAAGAATGGTATGACCTGCGTATTGAAGCGTTGCTAATGCAGGCCAACATGCAAAGCAGTCCACTGCGTGGTCTAGTGGGTTCACGTGTAGGCCTGATTCCACATCAATTGTATATTGCTCATGAAGTCGGTCAGCGTTTTGCACCGCGTGTGTTACTGGCGGATGAAGTAGGTCTGGGCAAAACCATCGAAGCTGGTCTGATTATCCATCAACAGCTGAAAACCGGCCGTTCTGAACGTATTCTGATTTTAGTACCGGATTCGCTGCAATATCAGTGGATGATTGAGATGCGCCGTCGTTTCAATCTTGAGTTCTCGCTGTTTGACTTGACCCGTACTGCATCGATCAAAGAACATGATCCTGAACAAAACCCGTTCTTGACCGAACAAAAAATTATTGCCTCTGTCGATTTGATGGTCGACCATGAAGATTTGCGTGAACAGGCACTAGAAGCCGGTTTCGACTTGCTGGTGGTCGATGAAGCACATCATTTGATGTGGAGTGAAGAAGATGGCGGTAATGACCGTTATGATCTGGTCGAAGAACTGGCTGAACATACGCCGGGCGTGTTGTTATTGACGGCGACACCTGAACAGCTCGGTGTGGAAAGTCACTTTGCACGCCTACGTTTGCTTGATCCGCAACGTTTTAACTCGCTGGATCGTTTCCTCGATGAAGAAGCGCAATATCAGCATACGGCTAAAATTGCAGAAGTGCTGATGTCAGATCTGCCGCTAGAAGCTGAGCATTTCACTGCGATTGAAGCCTTGTTAGGACATCCGATTGAAGATCATCCTGAACAGCGTTTCCGTGCGATTCACGAACTTTTAGACCGTCATGGTACAGGCCGTATTCTGTTCCGCAATACGCGTGAAGCAATTCAGGGCTTCCCGGGACGTGACTGTCAGCCCGCACCATTACCGGCACCAGAACACTGGTCTAAAGACGGCAAATTACGTGAGCAAATGTGGCCTGAAGAAGCTCAGCTAGACGGCTCGTGGATGGAAGCCGATCCACGCGTGATGTGGCTGATGGAGCGTTTGCGTACCGATTTAAAACACAAGAAAGTCTTACTGATTGCGCGTAGCGGGCCAGTGGTTGAAGCGCTGGAAAATGTACTGCGTTTGCATGCCGGTATTCGTACCGCAATGTTCCATGAAGGCATGAGCTTATTAGAACGTGACCAGGCTGCAGCATATTTTGCTGAAGATTCGTATGGCGCACAGATTCTGCTTTGTTCGGAAATCGGTTCTGAAGGTCGTAACTTCCAGTTTGCCTCTGACCTGATTCTGTTCGATTTACCTGCGAACCCGGACGTGTTGGAACAGCGTATTGGTCGTTTGGATCGTATCGGTCAGGAAAACCGTATTCAGATTCATGTGCCTTATCTGGTGGGAACTGCACAAGAACGTATGTTCCGCTGGTATAACGAAGCGCTGAATATCTTCAGCAATATTTCTCCAACTGCACAAACCTTGCAAGAAAACTTTATTGTTCGCTTGAAAGACTGTCTATTGGCAGACAAAGGTCAAGAGTTTGAAGACCTGCTGGAAGAAGTTAGCGTGCAACGTGAAGCGCTGGAAGCTGAATTGCAGGAAGGTCGAGACCGTTTGCTTGAGTACAACTCTTGCCGTCCGGTGGTGGCACAGGAAATTGTCAACGCGCTTGAAGACTATGATGACAATACCACTTTGCCGATTTTCATGAAGCGCTTTATGGCGTCTACGAATATCGACTTTGACGAGCAAAGTAACGGTACAGTGATCATCAAGCCAACCGATCAAATGCAGGTTCAAGGTTTGACGTTGGATGAAGAAGGGATTACAGCGACTTTCTATCGTGATCAGGCACAAATCCGTGAAGATGCGCAATACCTGACACTGGAACATCCATTCACTGAAAGTGTGATGGAAATGATCAATACGCAAGGCTTTGGTAGCACTAACGTTGCGGTACTAAAATCTGCAGCACTGCCACAGGGTTCGGTATTACTTGAAGTATGGTTCAAGGTCGATGTGGTGGCTCCGAAAGCATTGAACTTGCCGTCTAGCTTGCCGCAACAGTTGATTCGTGTCTTGCTCAGTGAAAAAGGTCAGGATCTATCACAAAAGATTGCACCAGAAATCCTGAAACCGTACTTGCATCATTTAGATGGCAATAGTTGCCGTCAGGTGGTGAAAGCACGTCGTGATGTGATTGAAGCACGTTATCAGCAAGCGCTTGAACTGGCACGCAGTGCATTGCCTGGCTTCAAGCAGCAAGCCAAAGAAGTGTATGGCAATAAATGGCAATATGAAATTGATCGCCTGACCTATCTGAAACAGTTCAATCCAAGTATCCGTGAAGATGAAATTGCACGTTTACAAAAGTTGCAGAAAGAAGGTTTAAGCCTGCTGGATGGTCTATCGGTAACACCGGAAGCAATTCAGGTGATGGTCGTGGTCAAGCCTTAAGCTTTAAATCATTAAAAAATGCAGCTTTCGGGCTGCTTTTTTTATGGGCAAAATCCGGGTTTATTATTTTTTTGGTCGGAGAATGCTGGTCTGTTATTTTCCTCCTGTTTAAAATTAGGCTACTGAATAATAAGAATGACAAAGTATGTCAAAAGCACTGATTACCCTTGGCACAAAGACCAGTCATGGCGGCATGGTGACTGAATGCGAACTCTCTTTTTTGATCAATGGTATTGCCGTGCATTTAAATGGTATGAAGCATTATTGTCCCAAATGTCAGACTATGGTCACCGCAATTTCCAGCAATTTGTCTATTACTGTCAAAGGACGGGCAGTGGTCATCGCGGGGGATAAGGCCAGTTGCGGCGCGACTTTTCTACCGATGCAACATTTGACTGTATCGCAGAAATAGACTTTAAATTCTGAAGGAATACAGAGAAATGACTTTGAGGTCATGCTTTGAGCATTTTTGCGCTGCCGAATAAATCTTTAAAGCGGTAAGCTCATCTTACGATTTCAGGATGAATACGCACTGCGTTTAAAAAATAGTGAAGCAAGCCCTACATTTTACTCATGCCAATGGTATCCCTTCGGCAACTTATCAAAAGTTTTTGCATTGTTTTCAGCAAGATTATGAGGTCAAAGCGATTCCATTTATCGGCATGAACCCACAATATCCAATTACGCGAGACTGGCGCTATCTGGTCGATGAAGTCATTGCAGATATCGAGCAGCAGTTTCCTCAGCAACAGGTGATTGGTTTAGGGCATTCCTTTGGTGGTCTGGTGACCCTTATGGCGGCGTATCGACGTCCCGAACTGTTTTCCAAGCTGATCATTATGGATCCACCGTTTGTGATTGGAAAAAACAGCGCCATGTTTGAACTGATCAAAAAGCTGAATCTAAAAAGTGTCGATCGTTATACACCCGCAGGAATTACGCTAAAACGCAAAGATTATTGGCCATCGAAACAGGTCGCAATTGAAGCACTCCGGTTTAACCGCTTATTTAAAAATTTCGATGAGCAGTGTTTTGCTGATTATATCGAGAGCGGCATTCAGCCAGAACCTGAACGTGGTGGGGTGACGTTAACTATTCCAAAACAGATAGAAGCGGAAATCTTCCGGACTGTGCCAGCCTGGTGGTGGAGAACACCACGCCGACCGCCTGAAGTGCCGATGCATCTGATGACTGCAGAGCAAAGCCAGTTTTATCAGCAGGGTTTGCCACAAGGGATGCACAAGATTTATCGGATTAATTATTCTGTGGTTGAGGGCGGGCATATGTTCCCGCTTGAGTATCCGGAGGCCAGTGCAAAGGCGGTTAAAGCTCAACTTGTACTTTTGTAATCATCATAAAAAAGAGACGTTGATTACGTCTCTTTTTATATTACTTCATGCAAATCGGAAAATTAGCGCAGCTGGGAATCTTCCAGATGACGCGCACCTTCCAGAATCATCCGAATCATGATCATGGTCTGTTCGGCAATTTCTTTACGGTCTTCGGCAGGCATATCAATCACATTGGCGCCCATGTTGAAGACCAGTTGGGTAATGGCTTTGGCGGCAATATCCGGATGAAATAACTTCTTGTTGTTTAGGCGTTCTAGACGAATCAAATCATCCTGAAGTTCTTGCTGAAAATAATTTAACTGGCGTTCTACCGCCTGTTTATAAGACTTGGAGCCAGTATAGCCTTCACGTAATAACAGGCTCAGATTGCCTTCATCGGCATCCAGTTGGGCAATAAAGACTTCTACAGAACTGCGGATGATGCTGTTCTGGCGAGAAGCTTGCAGACGTGCTTCATGCAAAATCTGACGCAATACAATTCCGGCACGATCAATCAGCTCAATGGCCAGTTCATCAATATCTTTAAAATGACGATAGAAGCTGTTCGGTGCAATACCAGCTTCACGCGCGACTTCACGTAGACTTAAAGAGGAAATACTTTTTTGTGGCCCAATCAGATTCAACGCAGCCTGAAACAGTTCTTCCTTGGTAATGGTGGCCTTGCGACCGACACTCCGTACGATAATCGGCTCATCAATGCTTTTCGATTGTAATAAAGATGCGTCACTGCTTATTTTCATTGAAGGCTCGTTCATCGATAGGTTCATGCATGAATCATTTTATTATAACCGAGCCAGTCAAGCTTGTGAAATGATTAGAAACAATACGGTTGTATATACAAATATATATACATGTGTATAATAATTAAAAACCCAAGGTGATGTCACAAACGATGCATGTACTGCAAAAACTTAAAATGCCATTGAATGCACTGTCTGATAGTGTAGTTGATCAGCATGCAATTAATTTCTGGATTCAGAAACTCAATCCTGTATGGTCGTTGAATCAGCCATTAGGCAAGATCGTGCATATAGAAAATGCAGCACAGGATATGCTGAGTCTGAAAATTCAAGTGAATCGCTTATTTAAGTTTGGTGAAGCAGGGCAGCATCATCCGGTCTATGTGGTGGTAAACGGCATCCGTTATGAACGTAGCTATAGTTTGACCCGTGTAGATGCGCAACATGTTTTATTGACCGTGAAAAAAGTCAATGCCGGTAAAGTCAGTACCTGGTTGGCAGAACAGGCACAAGTAGGTGATGTGATCGAATTTGGTCAGCCTTATGGTGATATGACCTTGCCTGTGCAGACGAGTCCATTGATCTTGCTTGCAGCAGGGAGTGGTATTACCCCAATGCTCAGTATGCTGGAAAGCTTGAGCAAAAAAGGTGAACTATCTGCACCGGTTACTCTCTGGTACTGGGTTAAAAAAGATCAGGATGCCGCATTTAAAGCACGGTTTGAAGAACTTGCTCAAAAACATGCAAATTTCTCATTTCATGTGTATGCCACTCAAGAACAGCCAGCTGCTGCACGTCTTGATGAAACCTATCTGACCGATCTGCAAAATCTGGAAAATAGCATCGTATATTGCTGTGGCCCTTCAGGTTTTGTATCTAAAGCAGAACAGCTTTTTGCTCAGGCAAAACAGTTTAAAGGTGAAGCATTTAGCATGAGCTTGGCGGATCAATCGGATACCGGCTTTATTAATGTCACCCTGACCCAGTCGAAAAAAATTGTCAGCATTCCAAAAGGCCAGTCCATTCTGGTGAGTCTGGAACAGCAAAATATTAAACCGACCCATGGTTGCCGTATGGGCATTTGTAATAAATGTGCCTGCAATAAAGTAGAAGGTTCGACCAAGAATTTGGTCAACGGTGCGCAAAATACCGAACCCGGTAACCTGCTCAAAATTTGTATTAACTCAGCGCAGACTGACCTTGTCATCGACTTATAAGCGAGTTTTATCCTATGAATATGCCAGTAAAATTACAGTATTTTAAAAATCCTAAAAACCGTGAATTAACCCAGTTTGAACTTGATGAACTTGCACGTGAACTCGATGCGATTAAGCAAGAAATGCTAGATGACCTGGGTGAAAAAGACGCTAAATATATCCGTCGTGTCTATTCAACGATTCGTTATTCATCGATTGCCGGTCGTGCCTTGTTATTTGCAGGATGGTTCCCGCCAGCATGGTTATTGGGTACAGGCCTGTTAGGCTTTGCCAAAATTATGGAAAATATGGAACTGGGTCATAATGTCATGCATGGTCAATATGACTGGATGAATGATCCTAAACTCAATGGTCAGACTTATGAATGGGATATTGTAGGGACTTCAGACAACTGGCGTCAAACCCATAACTTTAAGCATCATACTTATACCAATATTAAGGGTATGGATGATGATATCGGTTATGGTCTATTACGCTTGTTCCCGGAACAGCGCTGGAAACCGGGTTATTTATTGCAACCGATTTATGCAGTGCCATTCTGTTTATTGTTCCAGTGGGGCGTTGCGATTCAGAATCTTGAATTGGGTAAATACTTCAAAGGTCGCAAAAGCAAAGAGCAGACCAAAGAAGAATGGCGTCCAATGCAGAGCAAAATCGGTAAACAGCTGTTTAAAGATTATGTATTCTTTCCACTCATCGCAGGTCCTGCGGCTTTACCGGTTTTGACTGGCAATATGGTGGCCAATGGTCTGCGTAATATCTGGACCTTTAGTATTATTTTCTGTGGTCACTTTACCAAAGATGTGGAAGTATTCCCGAAATCGGTGCTGCAAAATGAAAGTCGTGGTCACTGGTATATGCGTCAGATCCGTGGTTCATCCAACCTGACTGGTTCTGAAGCGTTTCATATCTTGACGGGTCATTTAAGTCATCAGATTGAACATCATTTGTATCCTGATGTACCTGCACGTCGCTATCGTCAAATGGCACCGAAAGTTCAGGCTGTTTGTGAAAAATATGGTTTGAACTATAACAATGCCAGCTTGGTAAAACAATACGGTAGTGTGATCAAACGTATTGTGAAATATGCATTTCCGTTTAAGAAATAATTTTTCTTAAAGCTAAAAAAACCACTTCAAATGAAGTGGTTTTTTTAGCTAGGAGGCGAATACTTCAGGAAGTAAAAATCCTGATTACGAAGCTATTTAAGATGATTTCAAGGCATAAAGTAAAAAAGTTAATCTGCCATTTATAGCGTTGTCTAAAGGTGTTTAGTAGGTTAACCCGATAGAATGGAAAGGACTAATATGGCATCGAATGAGCTGAAATATTAATTTTTGGAAGCTGTTGATCTTGACCCTCAAAATAGCTTTGCTGCGCCAGACTGAGCATTTCTATATCTTCCTTGCTATTCCCATAAGCATAAATTTCAGCATAATTATCCAGATTATATTTTTCTAGAATTCTAATTTTCTTTTGTGTGTTACTACAGTCAGGAGTTTGATAAAACCCTGTCAATTTCCCAGCTTTGATTTCAACTTCGCTACAGATTAAATCGATATTTAAATAACTGCACACCGGTTTAAGATACAAATCCAATGAGGCTGATACCAGCACGACTTCATGTCCTAATTGTTGATGCTGTTTAAGTTGTTCTAATAATTTCGGATTCAACTTGAATATTAGTTGTTGTGCATAATCCTGAGCTAATTGCAGAATTTCCTCTGCATCACTGTTTTTAAACATGCTGGCATACAATTTGGGTCGCATGCGGTGTGCCGGATAGAAATTTAAATAATAGGCCTGTATCCATGGCAAAATTTGCATGCCGCGTTTCACAATATGCCGTTTTCTTAAGGCATGGAAAATGAACCCGGTAAAGCTATCATGTAGATACAGGGTTCCATCAAAATCAAATAAGGCTAGAGTTTTAGATTTTTGATTTTGCGCATGCATGTTTGATATCGACCATCGACGCGGGTAGCAAACCAGTTGGTATTATAATCACGACTTAATTTTGGTCCGGAAATAACCACTTCAGGCATGATCGCATAAATAGGGTCTTTACCGGTTTTTTCCTGATAGAGCTTGCTGACACCACGATAAGTCATCGTATCTTCAAAGTCTTTGTCTTTTTCTTTCTTTAAATCAGCTCGGATTTGACGTTCAGTAATAATAAAATTATTTTTGGCAAAAACACTGATTAACTCACGCTCAGATTGACTCTTCTGCGAACGGATCGCGCCATCTTTGGTGTAGAGTAATAAATCGCCATCCAGATCGAGTTCGGCCTCAGTTAAATCATTCAACATGCTCTGGAAAGCAGCATTTCGACTGGAATACATACCGGAATTATAGTCCGCAAAACGGTAAATCGGCTTGTCATAATCTGCCGGATACATCATCAGGCGATGAATCCCATAATACAGACCGCCATATTGACTGTAGAGATCGGTACGCAACTCCGCGATATTGCCGCCTTGGCGTTTATGTTCTTTCGCATAGCTGATATGTACCTGCATTGAACCCAAAGTGGTAATTGGATTCATTTTCTCGCCAATATTCTGGCCGACCAGTTTGGCAGCACCAGTCAGGGCACTAACATGATAGTGCTTCGACATATAGTCAAATATTTCACGATATAATTCGTCGAGTTCACGTTCCGTTTTGACCCGGCGCATCTGGCTTAAGTAGTTGTCTTCAGGACTCGGATGGTTCTTGAGAACTTCCTGGAAATATCCTGCAACTGTGCCACCAATTGCTTGACCAAGCTTATCTTTGAATTTTTCATCCAGACGGCCTTGAACTTCCTTAACCGCCTTTTCACCCAAACCCGGAACAGTAGGATCTGCAACAAAGTTAGATTCCTGATCAACCACTGCCACAATCGTACAAACATTTTCCTTGGTCTGAGGAATGCCGAGCTGTTCGGTAATGTCATAAATATCTTGTGCCCAAGACTCACGTTGGTTGACACGGTTTGGAATAGCTTTGCGAATATGTTCAACTTCAAGTGTCGGTTCATCATCTTTTGACCACCATGAACCATTGCCACAACCGGCAAGACCCAGAGAAAGTACAAGTACAGACAATGACTTAAAAGAAAAACAAGAAGCGAAAGTTTTATTCATGGTGTCGTAAATTAATTGAAAAGATGAGCGAATAAGGCAGATGCAGTATACTATGCCCATCAAAAAAGTGATGAATTTATATGTATATTGGTCCATATCAACTGTCAAACAATTTGATTGTCGCTCCCATGGCAGGTGGGATAGATTAATCACATATACATTATAAAAATTATTATTTATTAGTATCTTACTGAATAGCCACATGGTGCAAGGTGCAAAATAGGTGCAACCATGCGGCAATTAATCAATAATTTAGCAATCAATGGTTCATTGCTACCCAGTCTTTCTTAGACTCTTTTTGTATTGCTTCAAGCCAGAATGCTACATCACTTAGATGAACATAAAAAGGTGAGTTACGTCCATCAGATTTGAATGCTGGAAATGGAAGAGTGCATTTATTTGCGCGCTTATTTGCCTGCTCAATTGTAAGATGAGGCAAGTAATCAGGCAAGAGCTCTTCAAGTTTGATTACAGGTTTACGATACTTCATGAGTAACATAAAACTGATATCAACCGGATCATCAATTTTCATAGCTGCTCCCATTATGAAATCTCCTTCAAACTTTGTTTTACTGATTCCGGTAACCTGAAAAAATCATTTAGAGTTTTATCAAATTCACCGCTTTCAATAAATTGATCCATAACATTTACTTGCTGATCGATATCGCTGTCTTCACAGTGCTCACATGGTTTTTGAATATCAGTCACTGTTTCCTCCTTGAGCCTTCAAATATTCTGCTTTTGCATTCGCCCAATTCACTGCATCGTATGGGCTTAAACCTTTTTTCTTGCACCAGTCAGCGCACCAGAGCCATTGCGCATCATCAAATGGAGTTGGTTCAACTACTTGATTAGTACTTTTCATCACGCCACCTTCACATCTAAATAATCAGGGTTATCCAGGTGTTCTTCATATTCATCGAATAGCACCTGACATGCCGCATTACCTGTTAAATCTTTCTTTAAGAGCACGTAACTCAGTGTCTTGCGTGTGCCTTTGCCGCTAAATGTCGAGCTGCCATCCGCAAGTTCATTTTTGGTATAACCCAATTTTTCTAGCCACAGCTTGAAACCAACTTCATGCTTCTTTTTAATTCTGAAGATCATCTGTACCCCCAGGTGTTCGCAAAATTTCGAAGGCAATCATCAATACCGAATAGGTTGATGTTGCGGTAAGTTCTAACCCGACCCTTGTACTGCACAAGCAGCACTCGGGTCATAGAAGAGTAGGAATAACTCATGAAGCCTCCCCAGTTTCAGCAGCTTGGATCAAGGCATCTTTGCGCTGTGCATACAGGCTAAGTAGCTCCTGATGATCAGCTGGAAGTAATTTAGCTGCAGGTATCGCTGGTGCTAATCGTTCTAAAGTTTCAACTGAATCCATGTCATAGATTCGATTGATCAAAACCTGCTTCTTCTTTTTGTAGAACAGATCGATAGAGGCACTACCATGCTCAGCACTTTCTACTGATGCTTGTTTGCGTGCGGCATTTTCAATTTGATCAATCAAACTTGGTTGCGCGACTTCAATGACTTCTTCTGCGATTGGTTCAGGTTCAGCCTTAGGCGTGTATTGTTCAGGATCCAGCTCAAGAAGTTTGTCTTCAGTCAGTTTGCACAAGTGCTGTTGATCTTTTTGATCTAAGTGTCCATTGGCCAGAAATACGTGACGGAATGAAAGAACGTCCTCAGCATTGGTAAACTGGTCAATTTGTGCTGTGAACTTCTCAACAAGCTTTACGGGATCAGTCTCAATCGCATCTTCTTCAGCTTTCTCTAATGAAACTTCAGTGGGAACAGAAGATGCTTCTGGTACAACCTCAACAGGCTGAACTACCTCTGGCTCATGATGCTCCCCAATATTTGGTAAGGTATTACCTGGACCAGCTGGAGTATTTACCTGGTCGGTATCTTCCTTGGCTTTTCGGCTGCGACGCTTCTTTTCAGGCTTGTAATGACTTTCTAGCGTCAAAGGGTAAGGAATATCTCGCCCAAGAAGTTTACCAATTGCCTGAAGTTGCAATTCAGCATTTTCCTGATCTGCCTGGGCGAAACCATAACGTACACATTCAACATACTTTCCAGACAATGAAGTGAATTGAGTGTGTGCAATGTGGCTAGGGTAAACCAAGAAGATTTCCTGATCTTCCACCACGTCATCAAGCGTTAAAGGCTTTGTAAACGTAATACCAGCCAGCTCCATTGTTTCAACCTTGATGCAGAACTCATAGCCTGGCATAGCGAAAATCGTAGCCGGGAATTGAGACAGGTCATCAAAATCCATTAACTCACCAGCTGCACGACACATGATATTTCGGCCAGCCATCATTGCTTCAAAAGCTTCTTTTCCATTTAAAGTTTTCATGGTGTCATTGCTCCCTTCGCTAATTGTTCTATGTCATTTTTTACAGCTTCAAATTTGGAAGCCTCTATCTGGTTGAGAGCATCAAGCCCTAAATGTTCACATACTGTTTTCGCATCAAGACCACAGGTATCGATAAAGTCCTGTAGATCGGCCAGCTGCTCATCAGAAATACCTTTGAATTGAGGTGGATTGAACCAGCGCTTTTTCTCTTTATCGTAGGTACATTGCATTTCTTTGGCGCGGATCTGAATTGCATACCACATCTCTTTTACATACTTATGCTCAGGCATAAGTGACTCAGTAAGCTGATTTAGATCACCGGCATGACTGGCTTCTTCACAGACTTGTTTACAGTGATTAAGGTCAGTGATGTTCTTTAACTCTTCGGCTTGTACTGGGGTAAGAGTGTTGATGTGGTCCTTGGCTTGTTTAAGCAGATCTGCAAGGAAAGTAGGGGAATGAGCCAAATCTGGAACAGTAACTTGGCCAGAGCAAACTTCTACACCATTTCCATTTGTATGTATTCGACCTAAGCGACCTGAGTTTTTGCCATGGTGTGACTCAGATGGGTTGAAATAGATCGTACGGAGATCATCCCCATTCTCATCGGTAGAAGCGTGTAAATAGCCCATAATGTCTGACATGCGATAAAGCATCGCACTATTTTTGCCAGCCAGATCTGGACGCACAATTTTGATCTTATTCTTACCAGCTTCCTGCTCTACAGCATGAGCAATAAAAACAATATCTTTACCTAGGTTTTCCCACTTACGAACCATTTTCATAAATAGGTTTCCAGCTAGACCCTGCGCCTTTAATGTCAGTGATTTATCACGTTGCAGGTTGTCACTATTCTTGGAAAGATGATCTTTAATTGCATCCAGCATTGCACCTACAGTATCTGAAACGATAGTTTTATAGGGTGCATAGAAGTCATCTTTAAGATTTTCAAGGTCAAGCCAGCTATCAATACGAACAATTGCGCCACGACGCAGCTCAGCAGATACACGATGCTGACCTTTATCAAAGTCAAAAATTAAAGGCTTTTCTGCAGTATGTGCAATGGTACTTTTACCCATACCAGGATCGGTATACAGGTAGCACTTAATGCTTTCTACAAGCAGGGTGTTTTCCGGTGTAAATACTTGAATAGCCATCTCAACGTACTCCTGCAGAACGGTTATTACGTTTAAAGTTTTTATAGTCTTCAGATGCAAAGAAGCCCGTACTTTCTAAAGCTTGATGACGCTTGTTCTTGCGCATAGCAACACGCGCATTTTCCAATCCATCCAGAACCCATTGCGGAGTAAGAGATTTATCCATCTTCTTCAATGAGCCATTGGGTTGAATGGAGTAGATCTGCGTATTACAGAAATAGTCAGCAATGGTTCCGGCGCTTTTGATGCGTAGAGCGAAATAGCTCACACGCGTTTTACCCACTCGATATATTTCAAGTCCTTCAAAGGTCTTGATGTACTCAGAGAAGTAGCGATGAGTTGAGTTGAACTCAATCGGCATTGGTATTACAGGTAGCTCATCTGCTTTGAATTGCAGGAAACCGGTGTAAAGGTCCACAAAATTAATTTGAGTTCGATCATCAAGAGGAGACCAGTCATCAGAGCCACATTCACACCAGTAGACTAGCTGGCCATTTAAAAGTGCTTCAAAAATTTGATCAGCAGAATTTAAAATCATGACTGCACCTCCACCAGACGATGTTTCATGATGTGACCAGCGATCATTGAATTGATTTCACGGTGATCCTGGTAGTCAGTGAAGTCTTTATACGGATTGCCATTGGCATCAAATATATTGATTTCACCCAGTTCTATTACTTCAACATTCGTGAACTCAGAACCTGGTACACCGTAATCATCCGGGTGTGCTTCAACTTCAAATGAAGTGATTTCCAAACGAAAACCATCCAGATTTACGACAGCTTCACCGTGTACATCGTCGAGCATCTTTAAAGAGACGATTCCATATTCAGATTGAATATTTTGAGCTGGTGCCATCTGGTCAGTACCAAAGTCAGCAAGATGAGCAAACGCCAAGGCGCTTACAGTTAAGGCAGCAGTAAACAGAGTTACCTTGAAGCTATTGTGTGGAGTTAGTTTTGTGTTCATAATAATTTCACTCACAGGTTAGGTTGTGGGTCATGCCTCAGGTAGTTCGAGCTACGCTGAGGCTTTTTGTTGTTTCGATGAATAGATTATTCATTAGTGAATAGTTATAGTCAATAGTGAATAATTAAAAAGTGAATAATATTTTCTTATTTTATTTTTATTTCATGTTTTAATAGACAAAAGAAAACCCATCACAGGGATGGGTTGTTTGGAGATTATAATAATGACTAGAGAAGAGTTTCGGGCGAATCTATATCAAACATATGTGTCTTTAGGTACACATGATCATGTACTGATACAGGAGTACATAAATATAGCTGAAGCTTATGTATTCGATAATAAGCAGCTCACTATTACTGATCAAGAGGCGATGGTTTCAAGACTTACCGAAAGTCAAAATTAGTTATCTGAACCAATTATCTTCAAGCATTCAGTATAAATTTCTTTCCAGTACTCAACTTCACCGGATCGAATATTATCCTTCATATTTTGAGTTAATTGATGGGACAATCGTGTTTGTATGATTTTATCAGCCATCTCAATAGCTAAGCGTTTTTCTTCAATTGAAGGCATATTTTTCTCCACCCGATCCAAGAGCCGCGTCGGGTTCGCGTTTTTTATTAATTAGTCTCAGGTGATTTGCTTAGGGCTTTATCCTGATACATTTTTTCATCTGCCTCTATTATAGCTGCTGATAGACCGTATGCTGGATTTCGCATTGCAAAACCAATTGCAGCACTAATGCCAGCTTTTGCAATAGCAGTTTGAATTCTGGTTGCAAGTTTATCCGCATTTTCTCGGCTGGTTTCAATACTGAGTACAGCAAACTCATCACCACCTAGACGAGCGACAATATCATTATTGCGTACAGTGTTTTTGAGGGTTAAAGCCATTTTTTGAATGAGTTCATCACCTGCAGCATGCCCCAAAGTATCATTGGTGATTTTGAGGTCATTAAGATCAATCATAAGAATAGCAACAGGGTGACCATATCGCTTGCAGCGCTTTTCTTCTAATACAATTAACTGGTCCCAAGCACGACGGTTAAAAAGGCCAGTCATGGGATCGGACAATGCCTCCATTTCAAACCGTTCAGCTTTACGTATGTACTCAGCGGCTTTTAATTCAGCTTGAATATTATAGCTAAGCACTTGTGCTAGCAGCTCAAATAATGGAGCTTCCTCGACCAGATTTTTAGATTGAGGTTCAGGATCGATTGCACAGAGAGTGCCAAAAAGGGACCCATCTTCTTTATACAGAGGTTGGCCGATATAGGCTTTAATTGGGACTAAGTGATTTATAGGTGCGTCTACGTAAACTTGAATATCAGGTGAATAGGGGGCAATGCGGGGCGCATTATTTTGTACCATGTGTGAGCAGAAAGAATCTGCCCATCGAAATACTTGTCCTGGCTTAACGTTATAGCCATTATCTTCACTTAGTAACACGATCCAGTCATCACCTTCGGTACGGGTAATCATCCATAACTTAAATCCAAATCGTTGAGATAAGAATTTTAAAATGGCTTGGCCAGCCTCTTTGAAATTCTTAAAGTTAATATTATTCATTAAGTTAGTCCGATGTTTGTACTAAGAGAGATGTGAAAAAAACAATTTTTAGACTACAGCGTCATATATTATAATTTTAAACTGATTAGCTCACTAATTATTCAAAAATTTAACTCACTTTACTTAAAATTTTTAGAAATTCCATCGGCTAATAAATAGGAATATTACTTCATATAATAAAAAGATAACCCACCACTGGGGTGGGTTATCCTGCAACAATAATCTTATTTTTTGTATTCAGTAATACTGATAGGTTTGTCTTTCATAAACTCTACAATACCTTCACCAGCTTTGAAGTGAATTGAAACGCCGTCATCATTGGCCAAACGCATACCACTTCCTGAAATAGCTCGTTTAAGGTGATAAACCTTGCCAGAATTATCTGTCATTTCTGCAGTTTCAAAATTATCTGAAGATTTCAATTCAACTGTAAGATCCATTGGACCAGTAAAATTAATTACCTGAGTTTCAGCTGGAGTATTGCTCACAACTTTTTCTTGCTCTACTTCGTTTTTTGGATTTGAAGTACAGCCAGTAATCGCCAATCCTAACAATGCTGCGCCTAACAGATATTTCATTGAGACTTACCTTTCTATTTATGAATCATAGGTATCTTTATATTAATTGTTATAATGTAACATTTAAAGACAAGGTTACACTTACCTTACATAAAGAAAACCCGCGGATAGCGGGTTAGTGATGCTTTACTTAGTTATTACAGACCTGGTCATGAGAGGTCTTAAGTCTAATATAAAGATTTAATATTTCAGAAGTAAGAAAGCTTTAGCACTGAATAGCATCTTTCTCTTTGTAGTGATCCAAAACCAAATCCATATCAGCCAAAAGTGCAACTTCAGAGTATTCACCGGGTGATAGCTTCAACAAGTTAGGCATATAGTTTTTTTCATACTCGCGCGGGTAGTCTCTACATAAGATTTTTACCCGCACATCTTGAGTGGTGAACTCTGAATCTAACTTTTCCAGGTATTTGCTAAGAATATTATCTGAGTTCTCAAAAGCTGTAGTGGTAGCAATTGGATCTATATCTTCACTAAGTTGCTTTTCACACCCAGTGAAAGCCAAAGACAAGAGCAGGGTAGTAAGTGTGATGTATTTCATAGTTTGATTTTATTGTTATTGGACTTTGAATTATAAAGAAGTACGGGGAAAAGAAAAACCCACCGCTGGGGTGGGTTAGCAATCATTAATTCATCCAATTTTGGTATTTTTCCAGCATTAACTCAAACGTACGTAATTGCTGCTTTAGCTCTTCATGAATGGCTATATTTTTGAATAATGAAATATTGAGCCCTAATAACTCTAATGATAATAATTTATTCGCATTATTTTGAAAAGAACTAAAATCAATTGTGAAGTTTCCTTCATAATTGGAAAACCAATCTATTTCAAGAGCCGTATCATCTTTGAGATCATCAAATATCCAATTTACATAACTATATTGTAAGTAGTTTCTAATCTTTGAATAGTTTTCATGGTTATTATTATTGATAAAATTAACTAAACCACTGTTTACATTCGATCCTGTAGTATTTTTTAAAATATTCGAAAATAGTGTCCAAAATTGCTTATGGTTTAATTTTGTATTGCTAATATTAAAGATTCTTGATTCTAAACTATTAGATTTTTTATGAAACAAATCGATTATAAAGTACTCATCTTTATTCCCAGTTATTCTTATTGGATTATGCGAGTACCATACACCTAATAAAATACAGATAGATTTAGCTAAAAGCATATTTACTAAATATGCAGAAACCTCAGAATAAGTTAATTGACCATTTGAAATATCTCTAATTATACTTCTTAAGATGGCTAATGCTTTTTGTGTAGAAAGAATAGATTCGCGTAGAATCTGGTTGTGTAAATATAAGTAATTAAAAGGTGCAGTTTCACTTATACTTTGAGGTAATGTCTGATTAATATTAACAAGACTATTCTCCACATCCTCAGAATGCAATAAGTCGTCATCTTGGATATAGAGCGCTTTCCATTTATTAGTTATTTGATCAATTGACCTTACTGTCAGTCGATCAAAATACACTCTTTCTAATATACTTTTAGCCATATTAGAGTTTTAAAATACCTTCTTCACTTGTAACTTCTTGAGTACGGGAGACTAATACAGTTCTAAAATCAGAACCTACCGCATTTTCTGCTGCTACCCCTGTCCCATATTGATCCCAATGAGTAAAATTATAGTCATCAATTCTCGTCAAAACTTTTACAATATCATCTGTTCTAAATGTACCGAACTCACTTCTAGTCAGGGAGAATACTGTATCAAAAGTATTAATGACTGCACCAAAGCCTAAAGTCGACATAAAGCGTTGATTTTTAGAGGTGAACTGTTCAGGAAAAACAATTTTTAATGCAGAAAAATAATTATTAAGGATTTTTACTTTTTCTAACTGTGAAAAATTAGTTCCTAAGGTTCCTTTATTTTCTGTAAGTAAGGGACTTATTTTTCGAACAAAGTTGTTTAAGGATATTTCACCTTTTTTAGGAGAGCGAGCAAAAATAATTCGATCATAAAAAACAGATTCTGAATCTTTTGTTAATGTTCTAGCAACCTCTACAGCTATCTCTTTTGCTTGATCGGCTGATGTTTTCTTAGGAGGAAGCCGATTTAGTAAGTCGTAATATAAAGAAGTCGGTACGCCTTTAGCCTCCTTATTGATAGTAACAAATTGAATGATTTGCTCGTCTTCATTTAAGTTTAAAAAAGCAACTACAGGCAAGTCAATGTTTACTGGTGATTCCTTTTGAGTAGCACTTAAATAGGCACCACGTAATCGGTGTTGACCATCAATTACCCACCCAGCATTTTCAATGTTAGGAATTTTCAAAATATTTTTTGACTTGTCGTAAGTAGCATTTTCAAGCGATACAATTAACGCTGGAGAAACAATGCCTTTGTTATTAATGAACTTTTTTAAATCTTCAGCACGCGTATTTGAAAGAGCTCTTTGATAACCTTCATCTTTGTCTGCTATACGCTCATTAATTTTAAGAATATTCCATAAACTAATCGCATCTAAATTAAATTGATATAGTTTACTTGAGTGTTGAGTAAGTTCCAGACATGGCACTTCTAAAAAATCTGTTTGTTCAGTAGATTGAATATTCATTATATTATCTCATTACTAAAAGGGTCTCTTGCTACGGCACCAGCCATGGCCGGATCCATAATAGGTTTGTCAATTTCTCGATACTTTAATAAACCTATTTCAGCGTCATTTAATCGGTTTTTTGCTATTTCAAAATATGAAGCATCTAACTCAATACCAATAAATTTTTTCTTTTCTAAAATTGCAGCAGCACCTGTTGATCCAGAACCCATAAATGGATCAAGAACAATACCTGTATTAGGGCAAAGTGCTTTAACTAAACGTTGTGCTAATGCGATAGGAAACTGACATGGGTGAGCAGTTTTTTCCATGTGGTTGGCTTTTACATTTGGAATTGCCCACACATCACCAGGATTTTTCCCTAATGGATTTCCGCTATATTCACCTTTTTTAGGGCCTTTATAGTATTTTTTACCAGGATATTTTTGTTTCACACGCACCGCATCTAAGTCAAAATAACCTTTTTCACCTTTCGTAAACCACAAAATGGTCTCATGCCTACCACTGAATCGATTTCTACAGTTTGCACCATGTTCAAAAGTCCAGATAATACGATTTTTAAGCCTCATGTCAGGACAAACACGCTTAAAAATTTCATATACAATATAATCTAAAGGCACAATTTCATCTTTTATAACATGATGTCCTACTTGCCAACAAACAGACCCACCCTGTTTGGTCTTTTCACAAATTAACTTAATGACAGGTTCGTTAATTTCGATGAACCCTTCAATAGTAGTGTGAATGTCATATGCCTTACCTATACAATAAGGTGGTGAGGTGATCGTAAGATCAATATGACCATCTTCTAGAGTTTTCAAGATGTTTAGACAATCATCATTGAATATTTCAAAAGCCATAGTTGGTGCTTACCATTAATAAAATAACAAAGAATCTGAAACTAGGAGGATAGATCCATTGATACTTTAAAGCAAGTGGATAAGGCTTATTAATTAAGCATCCTTTTCTCTGCATTTGATAAACTCCAAACATCCTCAGTCCAGATAGTTCCTAATCTCTAAACGCCAAAAGGATAGTGAATTTTCTAATAGTCTTATTCCCTTATTAGTCAAATCTAAACCACCTTACTGACCCAATTCCACTACAGCTAAATAAAAAGCTGAATACGCTTAAACTTTTTATTTGCTTCAATTTCTGTTTTATAAAACTTGTCTTTATCAGTCGAATCCATAAATTTAGCAAAAGTATTGGATTCGAGTAGACGATATAGAAATCTTTCGCCCGTCTGAAGTACTACAGTCAACAAGTGGTGCTGGTAAAACACATGACCGATCTTAGATGAATTTATTTCAATTTTTTTGCATTATGTTTATTAGCTATCCCTAGTCACTAGTACTTAATCTTTAAGCGCCCTGAGTCAACCGAAAATCAACTCAGGCCGCCTCAGGTTCACAGTGTTTAAAATCCTTCGTAATTACAGACTTCTATGCTTGAAATAAAATCGAGAGGCATAGTCAATCTCTCAGCAGTAATAGTTTCGAAATGAATCCAGATAGCAGCATCTCTATTCTCAAAACTAATACTTACAATCTTCACTAAATCATAAGGCTCAACATTATGGGTCAGAATAATATTATAAAGTTGATCTGAACGTACGTAAGAGATAAGCATTTGATGGATTGCCGCTTGTTCATCACTACTTAGTTCACTGTATTTACTTAGTTCGGGTAAGCCATATTGCGTATTCACTTCAATCCTTATTAATCTTAAGTTTTCTGTAGAAAACGGCGATTCTATCAATTTAGACAAAGCTGAATATATTGGCTTTTGTTAATTCTTTCTTATCAACCATCTTTTGGCCAATTTTCCCTCTTCAGCCAACAAAAATTGATTGGGGGATTTATAGCGCAGAATACTTCTCTAAAAACTCATCTATCCATCCTTGTGCCACTTCAAGATTGGTTATGTCAGTCAGCTTTAAATTCGTCTCTTCTGCTTCGTTAAAGCCTTCAATAATAGCTTCAAAGATATTTGCTTCACTAATGACCTCACGTGCTATTTCAGCAGCGTCATAGCTTTGCTTGGCCTTCTTAAGCGAAGCTATTTGCTTATCAATCCCTTCACCGATTTTACCTAATGCCAACTTAAACTCTTGACGATTAATTGTTAGCGCAGTTTTGGATTTATTAAGTGTTGCGATCATTGTGGTTTCCTTCTTTTTTTGGGGCTACTATATTCAACATCTTGATAAAACCTAAGCCGCATATAGCGGCTTTTATTTTTTTAAGGTTTAACTAAAGCAGATTCCAGGCGACCAATAAAATCAATTTCATTAAGCTGCTCATTAGTAATAAATTCATCTGGATAGCGAATCTTGTCAGGATTATCACTTGCAAGCCTTACTGTTGTGCCGCCTGCATAGCTTATAAAAATCCTTTTCATTCTTAGCTCGTAGTTATGCTTAAAAACATACACCGATCCACTCTTAAGCATGCCTGGATCTTTATCAGCCACATCAATAAAAAGAGGGCTGTCTGGTGCTACAGTTGGCCACATACTGTATTCATCAGAATAAATAACTCTTAGGTTTTCAGGCTTTGCTTGTATACCCAAAATCCTAAGAAGTGATGGGTCAATATTTAAATATTCACTTGGGTCTTCTAAAAAATTTTCTATCCCGCTTCCACAAGAAGCTTTTACATCCCTGTACACCGGTATTTTCACATTAAATTTTTTTTCTTCAGTACTTCTAAATTCGATTGGAGAAATATAAATATCTCCTTTTTTTTCAGAAGCCTCAACCTGAACTTCTGGCTTCTGCTCTATTAGCTCCAAATTAGCATCTGTAAGTACAGCAACAGATATACCTGCCCAAGTAGAAATAGCATCAAGAACCTCTCTTCTGGGTTCTTTTGTAAGACCGCTCGCAACTCTAAATAAAGTAGCCTGTGGAATCTGGATCTCTTTGGAGAGCCTGTTTGGATTAGTTTTGTGTTTCTCAAACAGGTACTCAATATTCTTTTTTAAGAATGGGTACATCTGAAAGTCCTCGTAATATATTTACATTTTATTCAAAAAAGAATAATTAAACCGAAATAATTCACTTATGCATTGACAACTATTCATAAGTGAATAAGAATAAAATTAAAGTGAATTAGAGGTAGAGAAGCATGAACCTTAAAGAAAAGATCTTATTTCTACGCAGTCAAGGTCTTAGTCAGTCTGAAATTAGCAACCGTACAGGTATAGCTCAAAGCTCTGTATCAAAAATCGAAAATGACGAGCAGTTTGATGTGTCTTACAGCAAGGGTGCCGCTCTGGATCGTTTAGTAAGTGAAAGAACTCAACAAAACCAAATACTGGCATCTGCTTAAACCCATTATTACCAGATAAGCATTTGAAATAAATGTGAATAAACAAAGGGATTCACACATGGAATTCAGTAAAGAAGCGCAAAGCGCAATGTACAAGATGGTTCACCAAACACCAGGTATTGATCCAAAGCAGATTGCCGATGTTTTGGGCGACTCACATAAAACCGTTTTGAACTATGCAAATCCAAATATGGACTACCTGCCAAGCCTGAAGAAGTTCGAAATGATGCTTTCTTTTACTGGCAATCCAGTAGTTCTGCGTGCATGGGCACATCAATTAGGATTGGCTCTAATTCCTACTGGTTGTGACGGTAGTAAACACCATGAGCTATCAGTAATTGAAGCAATGATGCAGGGAAATATCTGCAATGGGCAGGCGAATCAGAAGGTATATGAAGCCTATGAAGATGGCGTAATCACACCGCAAGAATATGAAGAAATTCACAACATTTTTCAGCGGATTATCGAGTTTGCTACAGCAGCAGATCAAGCAGCGCTTAAACAAATGAAGCGTTATACCGCTAATCCACATAAAGAAAAAGCCTGAGGTTAGAACTCAGGCTTATTCAATTCATTAATTATCGGAACCAATGAATATGAAATCAAATTTAGCACATGAACCACCAATACCTCAAGGGCAAGTAGTTCATTTTCCAAAAAATGAGCGCAAAGCTATGTCGAATAAAGAAGAGCGCTACACCAAGATGCCAAATGGTTTAATTGATGGTCAGATCATGGCCCAGTTAAACGATAAGGCGTTTAAGTGTTTAATGTTTGTCATGCGTCAAACCATTGGATTTGACCGCGTATCTCACCCAATCGCCATCACTCAATTTCAAAAATATTGCGGTATCAAAAAACGCGATACGGTTATGTCATGTATTCGTGATCTGGAAGAGCTTGGCTTGATCAAAGTCGAGAGAACAACAGGCTGTTTGAATGAATATTTATTCACTCCTGACCAGTACCGCGAAAAGGGACTAGTACCAAATGAGGGTAGTACCCTTAAAGGTGATGGGACTAGTACCACCAAACGGGACGGGACTAGTACCGCGAAAGGTGACGGGACCAGTACCGTTGAACGGGGCACTATTAAAGAAACACTTAAAGAAACATTTAAAGAAAACTTTAAAGAGAAAAACGTGCAGGAAAATTCAGTTGATCAGGTTCTGAATCTCTGGACACCAGATTTACATTCTCTGAATTCCTGGTTACAGAGATCAGGTGAAACTCCGATGACCCAAGAACTGGTGAATCAGATTTTACTTGAAGTGAATGCTCACTACGAACCACGTTTGAACGCAGGTCAGATTACAGACACCCAGATGTATTCAAACTTCGTGAAGTGGATCAAGCGTAAATACACTCAAAAAACGTATCAATCTTCTGAAAAACAAAATTCTAATCTGGATGTGAATACAGCTTGGGCAGGCCAAGCATCGCAACATCACGCACCAGTAAATTCACCAGTCCATATCCCGGAGGACTTTGTATGAACGCAATGTCGATGCTGACTCAGGGATTAAAACAAACACAAGCGATCTGCTCAGAGCACAAAATAGCAATGGTACAAGCAGGACCATTTCAGAAGTGCCCGCAATGCGCCGTTGAGTTCCATGAAGAACAACTTGCACAAGCACAGGCTGAAATTGATCGTACCGTACGTGAAAAACACTTTGCTGGGGCAATGCTTCCAGAGCGCCATGCAACATCAGGATTCAAAAATTATATCGTTCAGCATGCTGGCCAACAGAACGCACTGAATCAGGTTGTTTCCTTTGCTAAGAACATGATCGGCGGTCATAAGAATAACTTTGTGATGGTGGGGCCTACTGGTACAGGAAAAACCCATCTTAGCTGTGCTACGGCTCGGACATTGCTCAACAAGGGCAAGTATGCACGGTACATCACCAGCGAAGATCTGGCACAGCGAATCATGAACGCATGGGAGCAGCTGGACGCTACAGAAAAATCTGTGATTTATGATTTCAGCCAGTATGACCTGTTAATCCTGGATGAATATGGATTGCATGACCGTGATAAACGCCGTGAGTTGGTTCACAAAGTTTTATATGCACGTTATGACCGGATGAAGCCGACCATGCTGATTTCGAATCTGACATTAGCTGAGCTGCAAAAGGATTTAGGCGATCGTCTTTGGTCTCGTTTTCAACAGGGTGGCCTAACCTTGGTGGAATGTAATTGGGCAGATCAGCGTGTAGGGGGTGGGGTGTGAATACAACAATTGAAGAATTTTTGAAAAATGGTGGCGAGATTAAGCAAATTGATTCTGATGATCAGTCAAAAATCCATAGGAAAGTTAGCTTTGAAGATCAGATAAGTTTGATGCTTTTTGCTTGTTATGCCACTACGCCATTTTCAGTGAAGGACGTGCAAGAAGCTGTTTTTGATTTCCATAGAACCACTATTTACAGCCTGCTTCAGGAGCATGTCAAAGGTGGTTATTTGGAGCGTGTATCAGAGAGTCATTACCGTGCAACTGCATATGCCAAAGACATTATGAATGTAAAGGGTGAAATTGCCGTATGAAGGATCTAAACAAAACATTGATGTTTATTTTCATGGCAATTGGCGCCGTCGTTTTGAGGATGTGGTGTGAATGACCAGCTACTCAATCGCTGAATACAAGAAGATGGTGAAAGCCACCAGACCGAAAGGGCGCTCCAAGCGTCCTAAGGTGAAAGGTGAAAAAGTACCGAATGAGTTTGAGGCGAAACTGGCCCGAGAACTAAAGACTTTAAAAATTGAGTTTGAGCAGGAATTTGAGTTTCACCCAAAGCGGAAATGGAGAGCTGATTTCCACCTGGTAGGAAAAAAGATACTGGTAGAAGTTGAAGGTGCGATCTGGAGTGGAGGAAGGCATACCAGAGGCAAGGGGTATATCGGGGACATGGAAAAATATAACGCCGCAACAATGATGGGTTTTCAAGTAATACGGTTTAGTACAGATCAAGTGAAGTCAGGTCACGCGATCCAGCAAATAGAAAAGATGGTAGGGGATTTAGGATGAATGCGATGGTTGAAAAATTTGAACAGTTTGAATGGTTGATTCGGGGTACTACAGCAAAGTCACCTAACTTTGAGCCTGTGGTACATAGGACTAATGAGAAGCCTCTGGATTATCAAGATCGTCTTGGTGCGGTGGCATCCATGGAAACGCAGCTTGCTAAGTCAGTTACAGCATTGATTGTCTTTGAAGGCAAATCCGAAATGGATTATAGACATGTGCAGTCACACCTTGCGCTCATCATGTCTACAAATGCAAAGCTGGAAAAAAGACGAGATCCTGCCAAAGTGACCATTGATGAGATGGCATCAATGATTGCACGGATGGTAATAGACTTTTCTCTTAATCCTGATTTGGAGAATAATTTTACAGCTCAGGGGCGATTGTATTATGCGGGTCTGCGTAGCTGGCAGATGGATGCAGAGTGCTATCGTAAAACATGGAAGCAATACGAAAACCTTATGGTTTTAGCCATTGAGAATGCAATTGATGAGGCAGCCAAAACCATTAAAAGTTATCGAAAAAATACTTATAAAGAATTTGAAGCGTAGGGATTCCATTATTCCGGAAACCGAGGTATAGTTTCACTATACTGGTCGTATTACGGTTCAACCGAGACCAAGTTATTAAAGCTCATCGAAAGATGGGCTTTTTTGACATTATTTATTCATAAAATTAAGTGATAATGCCTTTTTGTTTTTGAGCTCTAATTGAAATGGCGATTTTAACTGTTAAAAAACTAGAAGATACTCTCGGTAAATTAGTGGCTGAAGGCAAAAAGCCTGAAAAGATTTTATTAGGCTATAAAGCGTATGGCGAGCTAATGAATGATCGTAGCTTTTTTGAGGAAGTGGCTGGCTCGGCAATGGATCCAAACAAACGAAAATATAAAAATATTAAAATTAAGGTCACTCAAGACGAATACCAGTTTAACGTGAAATGTCAAAAATAGGTTTAAGCATCAAGGAAAGCTCGCCAAATGGTGGGCTTTTTTAATGCATAGAATTTATTATCTGAAAAGAAAATTGACTTAAGCTCAACATTTGAAAACATTTTCTTAATATTCTCTATACTTTCTAATCAAAGCTTCGGTGCTATATTGTTTTTGCGATAAGAAGAAGATGCAATACGAAGAAAGTGACTACAGCACTGGCCCACTTATTTGACGAGTAAGTGGGCTTTTTATTGCCTGTAAAAAGCGACCCAAGCCTACTGGAGTGCTGACCAGTGGAACATGCCATCGAGTAAACTTCCTTCGGGAATCTAGACTAGGGAGTAGCGTCCCGACCTAAAGAGGATTGAAAGCAAGTAAAGCAGACCGTGCATGTTAGGTGTGTGTGATTGTGAGTAGCGTCTGGCCCTGCGAAAAGGGCTTTTTTATTGCCCTGAGAAATACTAGTGTAATCACACCAAGTTAAAATGCTTGATTAACCAGGAAGAAATCTTGCTTAGTTCGACAAAGTTAATGACATTATTTCAGTAATGAATATTATAAATTTATGTTTTATAAGTGAAAATAACTGACATTTCTTGCGACATGATTGCTTGATTGTCCAGGAGTAAAATCATGCTTAGATTACTGATGTGCTTATTCGGCCTACACGGTGCGACTGAGATCGATTACACGATTGATGATGAAGAAATCAAGGTGTGTCGGGATTGTTTGAAAGAAGTTGAATAACAATCACTCAAGCAAAGAGCTGTTTCATAAAGCTGTAATATTTAAGCAATATAGTTGCTCTGCAAAAGAAGAAAGACGTTGTGATGCAAGTCAAGCCCGTTTAATTGGAGAGAGTTAAACGGGTTTTTTATTGAAATATATTGCTATTTTCCTTTTGTCGAACGTATTACGACTCAAACCCCGTCATTAATTTGTCGGGGTTTTTCTTTTCTTATTGGTGGTGAATATGCGATTAGGTCGAATGAGTTTGGGAATGGCTTTGGCATCCATGGGGATGATTTGAAGTGGTGTTGTGTAGAATAGATATTTCAAATTTCAAAAAGCCCATCAGGTAGATAGGCTTTTCTTACTAATCAAAAGATTGAGCGATGATTTACTTTTTATCTGTATTTTCTTTTTGATCATCTTGCTCTTTAGTGGAGGTTGTATCATTTTGATTGGGTTTATCTTGTGTAGGCTTCTGTGTATGGTTTTCTGATTTAGGCTTGTTTTCAGTAGCATTATTTGAAAATTGATTGAAAGAAGCTTTTTGAGCGGTATTTGTATTAACTAACATAGTTTTCTCAATTTTTGTTGCCGAAGATTCGACCTATTCAGAGTGACATACTAGTAGCACTTACAATGGGATGATTTGGAGGGATAAGTGTAGATATATGTAGGATTCAAATGTTTATATCTTATTTATATTTCAAAGGTTTTTATAATAAACCGGTCGCCAGATTGATCTGTATCACTATTTAAATAGTCAAGGTATTTAATTTATATCTTCTCGATACATTGCTGATACAAGGGGTGTATATGGATGAAAAAGAATATTTCTGGAAAACCAAGAAGCGTCCAATCAAAACCAAACCCCGCAATAAGCCACTACCGAAAGCCAAAGAAAAATACTTAGAAGCAGAAGAAACCCTATTTCAAGAATTAGAAGAACATGCCATTGGTTATCGTCGAAAGTTTCAATTTGAATCAACCAAAAATTGGCGGTTTGATTTTTATATTGTGAAGCTGAATCTTCTTATAGAAATTGTGGGTAGTCCATGGGCGGTTGGTCGTGGTGGGAAAAAGATAGCGAATTCATTTAATAAGTATGATCTTGCTGAAGATCAAGGTTATACATTTGTGCGTCTTGAGCCTCATCAAATTGAATCAGGTTATGCAATTAATTGGATTAGAAGCCAGTTAGAGAGATTAGACAATGGAACAGTTCAGACCATTCCCGCCGACGGAGCTGATTGATCAGGCTGAGGAAGAGGAAGCCATACGTTTGGCACCTGCATCAGAGCTTAAAGAATGGGTCGTGAATAACTGGCTTACTCTCGGTGGTGAACTACATAACCCAGATCACGACCATATTGCTGAGCTACTTCACGACAATGAAGAGTTCCTTGCATTCGCCTGGGCTTCATCTGCCGCCGTAGCGAAAAAACGTATGGTGTTAGGCCAATGTGAAAAGGTCATGTTTAACGTGGGCGGCTGGAAGAAAGCACGCCAGGAACAACAGATGCGGGACTGGTTTGGCTTTGTGCCTCAATACCTGATTACGGTTGATGCTGCATTCTGTGAACAAGCCTCAGATCGTGAGTTCTGCCGTTTGATTGAGCATGAGCTATATCACATCGGTGTAGAGCGTGGTGAAGATGGCGAAATCATTTATAGCGATATGACTGGTTTACCTAAGCATTACCTGGCTGGCCATGACGTTGAAGTGTTCTTTGGTGAGACCAAACGGTGGGGTGCAGACGAATCTGTAAAACGGCTTTTGGAAATTGCCAGGAATGCGCCGTTTGTATCTGAAACGAATATTGCTGCGTGTTGTGGTAACTGTGTGATTGGTTAATTTTTTTGCCTAGTTACCCTTACGTACTCTTACAAAGGTGAGTTTATGGCAACCCTAAAAGAGCCTGTAAAAATGTTTATAGTTCAGTCTCTTGCCTGCTTTGAAACACCTCAACAAGTAGTAGATGCTGTAAGGGAGAGATATGGGATTGAAATTGATCGTCAGCAGGTAGCCTCTTATGATCCAACCAAAGCCACGTGCAGGGGAATCAGTAAGGCTTTAAAGAAGCTATTTGAGGATACGCGCAGAGACTTCAGAGCAAATATTGAGAATATTGCGATTGCAAATAAAGCGTTTCGGCTTATGGAGCTTCAAAAGATGTATGAAGACTCTGGCAAGAACAAACGCGCCAAGCAGAATTTACTCAAGCAAGCGTTCCAAGAGACTGATGGCCGTGTGACAAAGCAGGAAATCACTGGTCCAGACGGCGGACCTATTCAGCAAGAAACCAAATCAACGCATCAATTCACACCAGATGAGCTTAACGGACTATCCGCTCAAGAGCTTTCGCGTTTAGCAATTAATGGCAAGTTATGACTTATGCAATCGAAGATATAGCGCCACTAATTAAAGAGTGGACGATCAATACACGTCTGCCTGAAATCATTGAAGAGATGAAACGGCGCTATTACTACCGGATGCTGATAGAGCAGAATGAACTAAGTCGAGAGGCTGAAATCTACAAATGTAAGAATGATCCGGCTCATTGGTTTAATCACTGGGTATGGACTTATGATCCACGGGGCATGCCTTTTGGACTGCCGGCGAATATTCCTTTTGTTTTGCGTCCTGGTCAGGTTGAGCTTGTCGATTGGCTATTAGAGCGTGAAAGCACCCAGACACACGGCTTAATTGAAAAAAGTCGTGATGAGGGTATGAGTTACGTTGTACTTGGCTTTTATTTGCACCGGTGGTTATTTGTTGAAGGCTTTGCGGGTGGTGTCGGTAGTCGTAAAGAGGATCTGGTTGATAAGAAAGGCGATCCGAAAACGTTACTGCATAAGTTTCGGGATATGTTTTCCAAGTTGCCGGACTGGATGAAGCCTAAAGGCTTTGTTGAGAAAGTGCATGACAACTACATGCGAATCATTAACCCGGACAACGGCGCAACCGTCACTGGTGAAGCTGGTGACAACATTGGCCGTGGTGGTCGTACTACAATGTACTTTCTGGATGAATGGGCATTTGTAGAGAGACAAGAAGCTGTAGACGCCGCAATCTCTCAAAACACCAACGTACACATCAAGGGATCCACTCCTAACGGTATTGGGGATAAGTTTCACCAGGATCGTTTTAGTGGACGTTACGCCGTATTCACAATGGCATGGCGTGATAACCCAGATAAGAATTGGCAGGTCGAATTTAATGGCAAGCTAATTCATCCCTGGTATGAAAAACAATTGGCCACACTAGACGATATTGTTTTAGCTCAAGAGGTTGATATTGATTATGCCGCATCGGTGGAAGGTGTATTAATTCCATCAGCATGGGTGCAAGCTGCAGTTGATGCTCATCTTAATTTGAATATTCAGCCTTCAGGCGAACGTATGGGCGCGCTTGATGTGGCAGATGAGGGTAAGGATAAAAACTCTTTTGCCGCACGTCATGGCATCGTACTGCAGTATTTGGATACTTGGTCAGGCGTTGGTGATGACATCTTTGGCACAACTCAGAAAGCAATTGATGCTTGCCTTGATTTACGTTTGAACTCCTTTTACTACGATGCTGACGGTCTTGGTGCTGGTGTCCGTGGTGATGCTCGAGTCATTAATGAGCAGAATCGATCTAAAGGGATACCGGAGATCGAGGCCAATCCATTCCGTGGCTCAGGTGCAGTTCATAACCCTGAGCAGGAAATGGTTGAGGCGCGTAAAAACGTAGACTTCTTTGCCAATCTTAAAGCTCAGATGTGGTGGTCACTACGCATAAGATTTCAGAATACTTATCGAGCCTTACAGGGTATGCAATATGATCTAGACAATCTTATTTCGCTCTCTACCAAAGACATAAACAAGCAGGAGCTTGAACAGCTCAAGCGAGAGTTATCGCAACCCACTTATACAAAGAATGGTGCAGGCAAAATCTTAGTCAATAAGCAACCGGACGGGGCCTTATCTCCAAACCGAGCAGACAGCATCATGATTTGCTTTAGTGATATCCGTGAGCGAAAACGGAAAAAACCTGCAGGTGCAGGTACTCGAACCTATTGATAAGGAAAAAACATGGCAAAGTCTAAAAAGGACAAAGCGTCAAAGAAGGCTTTGTCTTACGGCAATTTATACACTCAAGAAGCAGTCACTCAGTTTCTGGTGAACTTTGGCAAGCAACCAGATACCGATGAAGTGCTGCGCAAAGCTGGAATTACACGCCACAGATTGCGTGTACTGCTTGATGATGACGAGATTGCACAAGTAGTTGAAACACGGATTGATGCACTTTTAGCAACGCCATTGCGAATTGAACCAAATGATACGGATGAAGCGGAAAAGCTGAATCTCATCCTGAAAGAATGGTTCCATGAAATTGCGACTGCTGCCATGAGTGCACTGTTCTTCGGGTACTCGGTTCAGGAAGCTGTATATGAGCTAAAGTCGGAAGGTTATATTGGTTTGCAATGGATTGGTGAAAAACCGATGCAATGGTTTGAGCCTAAGAATGATGGTCGGCTAATCTATCGTCAGGATGGAAACAATGCAGAGCATGAGGTAGATCAAGCATTCAAATTCTTCTTAACACGCCGTAAAGCCACATACGAACAGCCATATGGTAAAGCGCTATTAGCCACGCTGTATTGGTTATTCTTCTTTAAGCAGAATGGCTTCAAATTCTGGGCGAAATTCCTCGAACGTTTTGGAACACCAATCTTACTGGGTAAGTGCAAAGATACTGAAACTGATGATATGAGCAAAGCCTTGTTAACTGCTCATGCTCAAAGCGTATTGTCGATTGATGCAGATGATGATGTTCAGATTCTTTCCGCACCAGGAACAAACGGTTCAGCAGGGGCAGCGTTTGAGGCATTTAATAATCAGCTGATTCGTCAGATCCAGAAAGTTGTACTAGGGCAGACACTTACCAGCGGGACTGATGGGAAGGGAAGCTACAGTCTTGGTCAAGTGCATGAAAATGTACGAATGGATAAGCTTAAATCTGATATTAGGCTTGTCACACCAACTTTACAGGCTGTGGTCAATGCTCTATGCGCTTTAAACGGTTGGGGGGATTATGAAGTGATGCTTGGTGAGAAACCAAAACCACTGAATAAGGACCAAGCAGAGCGTGATGTCCATTTAAAGAATGCGGGTGCAAATCTGTCTAAAGAATATTTTGTTCGCGAGTATGGTCTACAGGAAGGGGATTTGAATGAGCAGGTTCCTACCAGCTTCAATCAATTCTCTGCATTACCTCGCCAAGCATTCAACTTTAAAGCATCAGCCAATAAGCTCTCGCCAGAACAGCAGGAAGTTGAAGAACTGACTGATGGTCAAGATGAATTGCAGTTACTGAAACCGGATAAGGTCAAGGAATTGGTATTCAAGTCTGATAGCCCTGAAAGTCTGGCTTATAACCTGATGCAATTAATACCTGGTGCAACACAAACTCAGTTCACAGCCAATTTAGATCAAGCTTTGTATGCTGCGGATGTGTTGGGGTATGTGACAGCTCAGAATGGGAAGTAAACCATGCAACCAGTCACATTCCTTGAGGCGCTTCGGTACGCTCACAATAAAAAGATCGTGCTGCCTGATGAGTTCTATTCGATGGATCTAAAGACTCGGCAGATGGCTACTACGGTTAGCTTTCTATCGAGGCTTGAGCAGATTGAGACGGTCATTAAGGCAGTCAATAAATCTATTGCCGATGGCGGTACCTTTAAAGATTTTCAGAAGCTGATTGAAGAGTCTGAAATCATTCTGCCAAAGCATTACCTGGACAATGTATTTCGTACCAATATCCAAAGTGCGTACGGTCACGGGCGGTGGCAACAGCAACAAAGAAACAAAGCTAAACGACCATATCTGATGTATTCGGCGATCAATGATAGCCGGGTACGTCCTAGTCATTTGGCTCTGAACCGGATTGTTCGGCACATAGATGATCCATTCTGGCTGACACATTACCCGCCCTTGGGCTTTCGTTGTCGTTGCACCGTGATTGCCTTAACCGAGAAGCAGGCATTGAAATACGGGATTACACCTGAAGATCAATTGCCGGAAGTTGCTGAGGCATTGGATTGGAGTTCTCATCCGCTGCAGTTTGGTGAACTTGAAACACTGGTGGATAAAAAGATCAGTACTTCAAGTCTGGATAAAGAATATCTACTCGAACAGAAAGAAGTCATCAGGGCAGAATGGACGGCGAGTAAAAAGCTCACTAGTCTGTTTGCTCCTATAGATGATAAAACTCGGGACCTGTTCGACACGGTGGCCAATACAGTTATTCCACTTGATCCGCGCATTAGACCGAGTGCAATCCGCACCTTCCTGGATTATGTGCAGGGGAATGATTCAGCGCTGACCAGCTATTTAAACTCAGCTACAAGCTCTCTGGCTGATGATGTGCTTAAGCGCTGGCTGAGTACCGACATGGCAGCAATTCAAGCTGTGGCGAGCAATGCGGCTTCAACCGTAGTAGGTGCTGCAACTCTTAATCAAGTAGCGGCTTATCAGGTAGGGCAAACAGTTCAATTGAATGCGCCGTTGCTGATGGCTGATACAGCTTCAGGTATCGCTATTAAGATTGAGAATGCTCAAGGGCTAGGTATTGATCTAGACATCCTAAATGCTGGCAACGGCGTTTTGATACCGATGGGATTGTCTTTTGAAGTGGTTTCGATTGAGGTGGTTGAAGGGCAGATGATTTATACCATTCAGGCTTTAATGAATTAACTATCTGTATTAGATTAAGATGTTTTTTTAATACTTAGATAATATGGAAAGTTTAGTCAAAATATTAGCTGTTATCATCCCAATAATTGTCCCATTACTTCTTGCTTTTCTAAATTCAAAATATTCAATTAAAAAGCATCCTAAGGAGGAATTTGCGGAGGATGTTGTGGTTGCTGAAAAGTTTGCTGCTATCCATGATTCAAACATATCTCACTTAGTCAAAGATAGATTGGCACAACAGTTATTAGAAACTAAGAAAATTACCTATTTGGAAGTTGCATACTTCTATAAATACAGTGATATGGAAAAATGGATTAATGAGTATATCCGTGTAAAAGATAAGCTCAAATTGGTTCGTCATGGTAATGGAAAGATAATTAAGATCCATCATCCATATTCAAGAAGCAAAGTTGCATCTTTTGCTTTGGGTTATATTGTATTTGCAGCTATTGGGCTTCTACCTTTCTTATTTATTAATACCTTTATTGAAACTTTTGAAAGTCATATGCAATCAAAGCAATACTTGGTTATTTTCAATATATTTACATGGCCTATCTTATCAGTACTTGTTGCTCTGATCTTTTTGCTTGAAGGGTCCAAATATCAAACTGCTCATCGGTTTGTTAAAAAATTCGAAGCAGAGTCTATCAAGGTATAAGTCTTAAACAATTTGAACCGCTCCTTATGGGGCGGTTTTTTATGGAGCATGAAAAATGCCAGATCAAAATGAAGAAAGGCTGAAGTATCTCTTCAATGCCTCGGCAATTGAGGTGCCTAAAGCTGAAGAAGGGCAGAAGCGGAAATTTAAAGGCACTGCCTATGCCGGTGGGCGGGTAGATGGTCACTGGTATTGGGGGCGCTCAGGTGTGGTGTTTGATCTTGATGGGATTGAGATTGATAAGCCGACAGCCTTACTAGAAGAACACTTTGGTTCAAGTCGAATTGGTGTTGTTCAAACCGTAGATACCAATGGAAAGATCGACGTATCAGGTGACTTTCTCACGAATGCAAAAGCACAGGAAATTGTTCAGGACTCTGATGATGGTTTCCCGTTTCAGATGTCGATGATGATTGATCCTGGATCTATCGAAGAAGTGTCTCAGGGCAAGACAGTCACTGTGAATGGTCAATCATTTGAAGGTCCAATCACTATCTTCCGTCAAAACCGTATTCGTGAATTTACGATCTGTTCCACCGGTGCTGATCGCAATACATCAATTAAAGCCTTCTCGGGCAAAGCCAACCCAAACCCAACCAAAGAGGACACCAACGTGAACGAATTAGAACAGGCGCAAGCCGCACAAAAGCAGGCTGAGACTGAGCGCGATAATGCCTTGGCTGAACTTAAGCAATTCAAGGCGCAAAAGCGTGCTGATGAAATTGCAGCCCTAGAAACTGAGTTGAAAACCCAGTTTAGTGCTGAAGATAAAACCGCTTATACCAATATGGATGATTCTGTTTTTACCTTCGCGGCTAAGCAGCTTCGTCAATTCTCAGCAGGCCATACACAGCCACCAGCTGGCCAACAACCACAACAAGCACCAAGTGTGAATCCGGCATTTGCGCATTTGTTTAATCACCAGGCGAACGGTGGTCAGGGTGGTCAAGCTCCACAAGGTTCGGCTCTGGATCAGGCATTCAATCAATTTATGGCAGCGCAGCAACAAGGAGCTAAATCATGAGCCAAGTATTAACAGGCGCTATTGAGAATAAACAGCTGGTGGTTGGCGATGGTGTTCGTACCGAGAATGCCAAAGTAAAAACAGCAACGGCGTACAAGCGCGGGGATCTGCTAATTGTTGGTGCCAATAATGTGGCTGATCATCCTGCAGTTACCACGGGTGTGGTGGGTGACTGGAATGCTATTGCTGTATCAGATTTCACAGCAGAGCAAGCTACTTACCATGCTGCAAATAATCTTGAAATGCCGCTCTATGTACAGGGTGCATTTGATATTGCAGTAGTAACAGTGAATGGAACGCCGCTGACCACCGCTCAATATGATGCTGTACGCGCACAAGCATTAAAAAACAAAATCGAACTTCGTAAAGTTGTGGGGAACTAAGACATGAGTCAAACTTTTACATTTCAAAATGCACCGGTTGAATTGCTGGATGTGCCACAACTTGTATTGTTAACAGATACCACTCAAAAAGTTGATACCTGGTTGATGGATCGCTTCTTTCCACAACGTGTTTCATACACTAAAAAAGAAGTACCAGTTGGTGAGTTAAATACAGCGACTCCACTTGCGCCGTTTGTTACCCCAACTGCAGCAGGTCGTCAAATTAAAGTGGGTGAATCTGGCAACGTGAAATTCGTTAAGCCGGCTTATCTGAAACCAATGATGACGGTGATGCCAAGTGAAGTGCAGAACACTGCTCTTATCGCACGCTTACGTCAGTTTGGTGTGATTGCCACCGGTTCAAATCGTTTGTCTGATGCGGATCTATTGCTGATTGATCAGGCTCAAAAGGCTTTATATCTTCGTCAGTCAATTGAAAACCGAAAGCTATTAATTGCGCGTGATGTGCTTCTCTACGGTAAAACTACTTTTGCTTCTGCAGACTTCCCGATGTACGAAGTGGACTATGAGCGTAATCCAGCTTGTAACTACGCACCATTAATTAAATGGGGACAGGTTGGTGCTACTCCAGTGAAAGATATTCAAGCCATGATTGACTTGTCTATCGAGCACTCAGGTACATCACCTATCATGGCCTTGACCACATCTAAGGTATATAACACCTTAATCAAGGATCCAGAGTTCAAGGAGAAGTTCATTGCGCCGTATGCTGGTATCAGTGTTCCATTAACTCCGACTTTCGATCAAGCTGATAAGCCCCAATTCCGTGGCACAGTGGATAACATTGAAATCTGGACTTATGACGTGAGTCACAATATGGGCGGCTCCTCTGATCGCTTTATTCCTGAAGACTTTTTTGGTCTTGTTTCGGATGCTAATGGATGGATTGCACATTGTGCATTGCAAAATGTTGAAGCATTTGGCCAAGCTCTGGAATTCTATTTGGGTCAATGGCAAGAAAAGAACCCTTCAAGCATTCAATTGCTTGCTGAATCTTCTCCACTTGCTGTTCCGAATAACAAAAATGGTTTAGTCGGCGGTCGCGGATTCGTTTAAGGAGTAATACATGTCGAAGTACATTGCAAAACAATCGATCGGACATTTTCGTCCGGGTCAGGAAATCAAAGGGCTTGAAGCTAAACAACTTCAGGCCCTTTTAGCATCTGGGGCTATTGAAGAATATCAAGAGCCGGAAGAACCTAAGGCAGATGGCACGGCCGCACGCTTGGCTGAACTTGAAAAGGCCAATGCTGAGCTGACAGCAGCAAATAAAACCTTAACTGAAGCCAATCAGGCAGCAGTTGCGGACAAGGCCAAGGCTGATCAAGAAGTTGCTGAGCTAAAGGCAAAAGTGGCTGAACTTGAAAAGGCGAAACCTGCTGCAAAACCTAAAGCAGACCCAAAGTCTGCTGATGAAACCAAATAGGTGATCTATGTATGCGACTGAATCAGATTTGGTCGCACGATTTGGTGATGAGATTGGAAATCTAAAAACGATGCTTCCTTCTCAGTCCTCAGTAACTGATGCGATTCAAGATGCGACAGAGGAAATTAACGGCCATATTGGTGGTCGTTATCCTTTGCCGCTTCCCAATGTGCCCAGTAATTTAAAGCGTATGGCGTGTGACATTGCACGCTATCGTCTTTACTTCCAGCAACCCACCGATGAGGTGCGACAGCGTTATGAAGACGCAATTGCATTCTTAAAGCGTGTGGCTGATAACAAAGCACATTTGCAGATTCAGTTACCTGAAACAAACCAGATCGTGGACAACCAACCTAAAGGACGACCTTCAACGGCGCCAGTCGGCACTTCATATACCGGTGGTGTATTTGGGGATTCTATCCTGGATCAAATGCCCAGCATGAAGTGAGGTGTTTATGGCTTTTGCAATAACCATTCAGGCAGATAGTTCACCGATTGAAGCGGTGCTGAATCAATTAGGTGACTTTGATTCACTCAAGAGCCAGTTGTTTGATGAGATTGGTGCTGGGCTGGTCAACAGTATTCAGCATCGATTCTTAACCGGTACTGGTGTGGATGGTAACCCGTGGAAGATTTCATGGAGAGCCAAGCTGCAAGGTGGCGAAACGCTACGTGATACTGGCCGCCTAATGAATTCCTACACACACAATGTTCTTTCAAGCGGTGTGGAGGTGGGTACAGATGTTGCGTATGCAACCCATCTGCATTATGGCGCAACAATCCTACCCAAGAATGGCCAATACATCACCTTTGCAGTGGGTGGCCAATATCGGAAAGTTAAGCAATCCATTATTCCACCTCGGACTCAACTCGGTCTTGATGCGGAAGATGAAGTCATGGTTTTGGATATTGTTGGGAGTTTTATAGATGAGCACCTTCTTCGCGGTACGTGATGAGATTGCAGAAAAGCTGAAAGAAATTCCTGAATTTCTAAAGATCTATACGCCGTTGAATTCAGTCAGCGTAACAGAGATGTCACAAGTCACGCCATCTGCACATGTCAATTTTGTTCGTATCGACAAGAAAGCCAGTGCGGGTCGTGGAAGTATCAATCAGATCGGTCAGCAATGGGCGGTTACGGTTGCATGCCGCAATGCTCAATCTCAGATGACTGATGGACGTGCTGTAAGTGATGAAGCCGGGCTTTTGACTGAAAAAGTTATTCAACTTCTGTCAGGCTGGCAGCCTCAAGCATCGCGTACTGCACTAGATTTCATATCAGTTCGAGATGGGTATAGTCCAGGCTTTGCATACATCACTATTATTTTTGAATCACAGAAATTTATTTAGGAGCCAGTCATGGCAAAACAATACAAGGCAACTCAGCCTGTCGGTCGCTTTAAAAAAGGTGATGTAGTCGGCGGGCTGGATGATGCTCAAATTAAAAAATTACTGGCAGATGGTGTGATTCAGGAAGTACCTGAAGCTAAAGCCGCTGCTCCAGCCAAGAAAACCACAGGGGATGAAAAGTAATGGCTAAATCAGATTTAATCTCGCTTCAAGGCGAGCTTCATTTGGCGAAGATGGTTAATAGTGTGCCATCTGCCTTATTGCCCGTTGGTAATACACCGGAATTGCAGATCGCAATCTCTAGTGAATCCACTGATCACTATGAAAGTAAAACCGGCCTCCGTGCTAAGGATGCGGTACTACGCAAACAAACTGCAGTGGCTATCTCTGGTACGCTTGAAGAAGTAACAAAGCAAAACTTAGCAATGGTCCTAAGTGGCAAATCAATCGAAATCCCTGAAACTCAGCTGACTGATATTACTCTGGGTGCTGTAGAAGCTGGCGCCATGATTGACTTAGGACATCGTAATTTAAGTGAAGTGGATTTTAAAGACAGCTCGGATGTTGCCATCACTTCAGATAAATATGTACTGGATGCTGTTTACGGCACAGTCATTTTTAATGAAGCTATTGTTGGTTCAGTTAAGTTTTCTGCCAAAGCCGGTGCTAAGACACGTACTACAATTGCAACTAACCTAGGTAATGAATATCGCTTGCTGTTTAAAGGCATTGATACTGTTACAGGCGATAAGGTGATCTTAACTTTATGGCGCGTCGAATTTTCGCCAGATACCGAGTTTGATCTAATTCATGAGGACTTCGGATCTTATTCAATTGAAGGTGAAGCACTGGCAGATATCTCTAAAGCTAATGATGAAGAGCTAAGTGTATTTGGTCATATTGAGCGTTTTAGCGTAGCTGCATAAACCCATAAACCATACAGGCACAAAGAACTCCACGGCGCTATGCGTCTTTTTTTGTGCCTGCCTTATAGTAATAAGTCTTAAAACATTTAAGATGAAACTTAATAAATAGTAAAAAATAAAGATTATGTAATCTTTTGTTATTCTAATTTTCATCTGATGGGGATATAAAAGATATTCAGTTCATGTTAAGAATAAAACTGCTATGACTAAAATAGAAATATTTGTCTCCATCCTAGCCGTAATAATTATTTCTACTTTTATTTATCTTGTATGTCAGTAAGTTAGTAAGCTAAGAACCGCCTTTGGGGCGGTTTTTTGATAAGTGGAAGTTTCACCTGGCTATATAGGGTCAATTTTAAAAAGACTTAAAATAGTAAAACATAACTTTACAAATCCACTCTCCCGAGGCTTTAAATAAGATTGAAAATTAATGTAAAGTGTCGCCCTTAATACATGGGGATATTATGAAAAATTTAAGCTTATTCTTTTTTATTGTGATTTTAGCTGGGTGTGGACACAAGGAATCTAGTGGTCAGCATCTTGATTTAGAAACAAGCAAAAAGGAACAGCTTGAATTTGCAAAAGAAGCTACAAAAGAATTCATTCCCAATCCTGATTCAGCTAAGTTCCGCAATCAAATAGGAGAGTGTGGAGAGGTAAGCTATAAAGAAGCAGACGGTAAAGATATTGGTTTTCAACGTTTCATTGTGCTTCAGAAAAATATAGTGCTTGTAGAAAATCAGACGGATCAAAAGCAATTTGAGTTGTCATGGAAGAATGCTTGTACGCCAAGCTGGAAGTAATTAAAAAGCCCTTTAATTAAGGGCTTTCTTTTATTCACCAGATGATTCAGATTTTTGATCTTTTTCATTTCCATACTCTAAAGCAACCTGTTGCGCTTCAGCTGCAGCAGTGGCTTCTATTGGAATCGAGTCAGCTGCGATAGCAACGGTACCGGTAAATCCCATTAAAGCTAAGATTAGAATTTTCGAATACTTTTTCATTTGAATTTCCTCTACGTTTCTAAGACTTAATTTCAGTGTAGAGAATGATTTAAATCGTGGATGTAGCAGCTATGTCGGGATATGTAAGATATTCAGGTCTAAAGTTATAGGTTTCTAGGTTTGCGTAAGAATGCTTTTCGGTTGAAACTTTTTGTTGAGTTGCTTAACGAAATGTTTGAATGCTTCAGTAGGTAGCTACACTCTAAAGAAACTTCCCTAACTTCTAAATCTTTGTAACATCCAATAATTTTTTGTAATATTTATGTTATTAATTGTTTGCTTTGCTTATCATGTGAATGATGAAAAGTGGAGTACCGAAAATGCTAACAAAAGCAGAAATCGTTGTTGTCGTTCTAATGGTACTAGCCTTAATTCTCATCGTTTATGAGATGGGACAAGGTGGTAGTTGGACTTTATAGAATTTAGCCTTTATCAACGGTAAAAGAAAAGCACCTTAGGGTGCTTTTTTAATGTCTAAAATTTATTTCGATATCCCATCATGAATGATTTTTTCTTAGCAACGAATCGAAGCATTAAGCTCAAAGATATCGAAGTGCGCCAGATCCAGATGAAAGACTTTGATATCTGGGCAATGCATGCTGAGCCGTTAAAGAACTTCATCAAAGACCAAAATCATTCAGATGAGATTTTGACAGGGCTATTTAAAGCTCATGGTGTACAGGTCATTTCGACCATGGCATGCGTCACTGATCTGGGCGACGAATCACTGGTGGAACTTGCTGCTGATGAGCAGGGATTTAAAGATTTACTTAAAACGGTGCTTCTGATCAATCAGGCTTACTTCAAATA